>JAFWDD010000014.1 GCA_017534115.1 Bacillota bacterium
ATTACACAAACTTTTTTAATCATAGTATTACCTCCATATTAATTTAATAAATTTAAAAAATTTTCACATAAAAGCTTAAAAGCCTGTTTATAAAATTATAACACTATTATCGATACAAATAAAGTATGTTTTTTGATTAATACAAAATTTTAATTAAATATAAATAGGATAAGTGGCGTTTGATTTTTAAGATAACGGCGGTTTTGACTAATTTTTCAGGGGTTTTTTGTTAAGTTTGCACGAAAAAAGAAAAAGCCGAATATGGGGAGCCTTTATTATAGCCGAGGATTTGACTTTTGCAAGCGCGAAGCGCTTCATTCCTTCATTTGCGAAGCAAGCTTCATTGCGCACTCCCGGTGCGCCTTATGTGTTCCCACGGGAAATACTCTCCGGCCTCTCCCGTTTTCTTATTCACTCCCACAGGGCAGATGTCCCGGCTGTCTCCGTACCCGAAAACGTAGTATTCCCCGTCATCGAAATAATTTTCGCATTTCAGGTCCCTGTCAAACGCAAGAGCCTTCTTTTTCGCTTCCTTCAGGGTTATCATTCTTATCACCTTCCCAATATATACCTTTTAATTATACATCCTCAGCGGATTTCCGCAACAGGTTCCTCGATTTACGAAATTTTTCCCCGAAAAAATAGCCTATGCCTCGGTTTTGTGATAAAATCATTTTAATAAAACCATGGGAGAAATGAAAATGAAGGTTCTTTTTGTCGCTGTGAACGCCAAGTACATACATTCCAATTTAGCGGTGCGCTACCTGAGCCGGTACTGCCATGACATTGCGGACTGCCGGATCATGGAGTTTACCATAAACGGATTCGTGCCCGAGACTTTGCGGGAGATCTACCGCGCAGGCGCCGACGCGGTCTTCTTTTCCTGTTATCTCTGGAACATAAGCTTTATTTCCGAGGTGGCGGAAGACCTGAAAAAGGTGGCTCCTGATGTAAAAATCGTCTTTGGCGGTCCGGAGGTATCCTTCAGCGATGAGACTTTTCTGGACGAGAATCCCTTTGTGGATTTTGTGACCATCGGCGAAGGAGAAATTCCCACAAGAAGGCTTATCGAATTCATGAAAGGCGAGATTCCCGTTGAGGAAGTGCCATCGGTAATTTATCGGGATAAGGACGGCGCGCCTCGGTTCAACCGGAAAACGGAAGTTCTCCCCATGGACGAGATTCCCTTTCCATACGAGAGTCTCGCAGGAATGGAGCACAAGATCATATATTACGAGACCCAGAGAGGATGTCCTTTTTCCTGCAAATACTGTCTGTCCTCTGTGGCGGAAGGCGTGCGGTTCATGTCAAGGGAAAGGGTTAGAAATGATTTGGATTTCTTCCTTCGGGAGGCGCCAACCCTGGTAAAATTCGTGGACAGGACCTTTAACTGCAATCCGTCTCATTCCAGATTCATATGGGAGTATCTTATTGCCCATGACAACGGGAAGACTTGTTTCCACATGGAAATCAAAGGGGAACTGCTCAGGGACGAGGATTTCGCCATTCTGGAGAAGGCTCGGGACGGGCTTTTCCGATTCGAGATAGGCGTGCAGACGGGAAACGAGGCCGTGCTTTACGAAATCGCCCGGGTGAACAAGAAATCTCTCCTCTACGAAAACTCCGTGCGGGTAATCGGAATGGGGAATATCCACACTCATCTGGACCTTATCGCAGGACTTCCGGGAGAGGATTTTGCGTCCTTCGCCAACTCATTCAACGAGGTCTATTCTCTTAATCCTCACGAGCTGCAGCTGGGATTTCTGAAGCTTCTGAAAGGCTCCGACCTGCGGATAAACGCCGAAAAATTAGGTATTGTCTATTCCCGAAAGGCGCCCTACGAGGTGCTTTACACCAATGAGATATCATATGCTGAGCTTATGCGCCTGAAACGGCTGGAAAATGTGCTGGAGATTTTCTACAATTCCGGCAAGGCGGCGAAAACATTCCGGTTCTGCGGGCAGTTTTTCCATTCGCCCTTTGAGATGTACGATAAATTAGGCGAATTCTGGGAGTTCAAGGGTTACGATGTTATAAATCTGACGAAAGACGACACTTACGGCAAGGCTCTGGAATTCTTCGAAACAGCTCCCGAAACGGCGGAAGCAAGCGGGGTCATCCGCGAGATGCTCTTTCTGGATTATCTGCTTCAGAGCAAGTCCTACAAAACGCCGGTATGGGCAAAATGTGAAGAAGATGACATCATCAAAAAGAAAAAAACGGAGCTTTTGCGGGATAAAAATGCTCTTGAAAGGGTATTTCCCGAGCTTGCGGAAATCAATCCCAAGGATATACCGAAGCACTGCAGAACAGAGCGGTTTTTCTGTGATGTTCTTTCGAAAAACCCTCAAAAATCAGCGGAAAACAAATGGGTCCTTATTTCATATTACAAAGGGATAAAGGCTTGTTATATAGATGAAAATACAGAAGGTGGTTCATTTGACTAAACAGAAAATAAAGAAGATCTTAGCGGCTCTGGACGCCGAATACGGCGCCATACCGTGCTATCTCAATTACGAGACGGACTGGCAGCTCCTTGTGGCTACCATATTAAGCGCACAATGCACCGACGACAGGGTCAACATGATTACAAAGGATCTTTTTCGGAAATACAAGACTTTGGAGGACGTGGCGGCGGCGGATATTACAGAATTTGAGCAGGACATACACTCTGCGGGATTTTATCATAACAAGGCCAAAAACATCATCGCCTGCGCCAACCAGCTCATTGCGGACTTTGACGGCAAGGTGCCTTCGGATATTGACGAGCTGACGTCTCTTGCGGGTGTGGGACGGAAAACGGCCAACGTAATCAGAGGGAACATTTTCAAAATCCCCAGCGTTGTTGTGGACACTCACGTGAAGCGTGTGGCCTATCTTCTGGGCGTTACTGACACGAAGGATCCCGTTAAGGCGGAGATGGAGCTTATGAAGAAGATCCCGGAGGACCACTGGATTCTTATAAATACTCAGCTTATCGCCCACGGCAGAAAGGTCTGCATATCAGGCAGGCCCAGATGCGGCCAGTGCGTTTTAAGCGATTTTTGCGAAAGGAAGGCTGAAAAATGAAGAAATACGTACAGGCGGTCGTGACGATCGTGATTATAATCGCCATTGTGTTCATTGCGAAGACCTTTGCATACAAAAGGGTCAGCGTAAGGTCCTTCATAAAGACTTCGTCCGTTGAAAGGCTTTGGGGCGAGATGGGAACCTATGACAAAAACGGCGAATTTACAGTTGAAAAGACCTTCGAGTCGGAGGACATTGCCGGCGACATAGACAAGCTGAGCGAGTACAAGCTCAGGGAAACAAAAGGGCTCGTCCGCGAGGAAGAAGAGGGTCTGGGCGAGATCCGGTTTTATTTCTATCTCAATGAATACGAGACGGATATGCTTTATGTGACGGAGGACGGAAAGGCATTTACCGATGTGTATACGGTGAAGCGGTCCTATGTGCCCCATGAAGATGGGATGTATGAGGATGTAATGAATGAGTTTTTCGGCGATTGAATGATGCCGAACGGCGGATTTGTATCTGAAGTGCCTTCGGCACAAGTAAGAAGGGAAATTCACGGCTAAGAGGAATCCTTGGCCGTAGTTTTTGGTTGGGCGGAAGCTCAGATTTGCAAACTTTTTCAAAGTATGTTACTATACAAAAGGAAAATTTTGAGTAAGCTGAACGGTCGCGCCTATGCTTCATTGGGAAGAAAGGTGAGGAAAGTCCGGGCTTCACAGGGCAAGGACGCCGGCTAACGACCGGTGGGGGCGACCCTAAGGAAAGTGCAACAGAAATAAACCGCCTGATTTTTCAGGTAAGGGTGGAAAGGTGAGGTAAGAGCTCACCGCTTTGCCGGAGACGGCGAAGGCTCTGTAAACCCCGTCCGAAGCAAGGCTTAAAAAGACGTTCCGCAAGGGACACAAGGGGCGGCCCGTCCCGCTTTAGCAGCCGCATGATGACATCGGCAACGATGTACCAAGATAGATGACCGTTCCCGACAGAACCCGGCTTACAGGCTTACTCTATGTTTTCCGAAAAAACGACCCTTACTGCGTTCCCTTTGGCGGATTCGGAAGGTGCGCCTGAGGCGCAGATGGCTGAATTTATGAATATTGATAAAATGGCATTTCTGTTTTGGAAATGCTTTTTATTTGCGGGACTTTTCAGGCAGACTTGACATGGGATTGACAAAAAAACAGTTGTGAAGTACAATGTAGTACAGATATAGTTCTAAAGGAGATGAAAACGATGGCATTTTCAATTCGGCTTACGGACAGAGAAAGAAAATTAGCGGAAAGCTATGCTAAAATACATGGCATCTCTATGGGAGAGGCTTTTAAGAACGCTCTTTTTGAAAAAATTGAAGATGAATATGATTTAAAAGTAATAGCGGCGTACGAAAAAGATAAGGAAAACGGAACGCTGGAAACAACTACTTTTGAAGAATTAGTAGAGGAACTGGGATTGACGGATGAAATACAGAGTAATAACTACGAAAAAGTTTAATAAGAAGTTCAAAAAGCTGGACAAACCAATAAAAATACTGATTTTAAAGTGGATTAACAAAAACCTTAACGGTACAGAAGATCCAAGACAGCATGGAAAAGCTCTGGTTGAGAATCTGAGGGGCTACTGGCGGTACAGAATTGGAGATTACAGGCTCTTGTGTGAAATTCAGGATGAAAAGCTTATAATTGTAGCTTTAAATATTGGACATAGGAGCGAGATATATAAATCCTGACATATATGAATTTACAAAAAGGGAGATCTGTCAAATACGGTCTCCTGTTTTTTATGGGTATTCCGAAAGGAAAACCTTTTTTTATATGAAAAAACGATAACGTGCGGAAAGATATTTTGGCTGTGAGATTTTTCCTGTTCTGAATCCGTTCCGGCAAGGTCAAAAATATACCGCCAAATTTGAAATTTCTCCATTTTGGGCTTTTATTAAAATTTTTACCCCTTTGCCGTCACCTATACATTAAATATAAAAAATGGAAAAATCCTTGCAAATTTCGCAAAAAAATGGTATAATACAAAAAATGCTCAATAAAAAAGGATGAGCTTTTATATAATAGATCCGCGGTCAGAAATTTGTCGCGGAGGAGTGTGAAAACAGACTGAATTATCAGTATTTTAGAGTATAAAAATTTGTTTGGAGAGAATTTTTATGGATCAGGATTTTGAAGAAAACAAAAAAACAGGTGAAAACGGCGAATACGAAGCCGGTGAGATACAGGTTCTGGAAGGCCTTGAGGCTGTGCGGAAACGTCCCGGAATGTACATTGGAACCACATCTTCAAGGGGTTTGCACCACCTTGTTTACGAGATCGTGGACAACGCCGTGGATGAGGCTCTGGCAGGCTTCTGCTCCGTTATTGACGTGGTAATCTGCAGAGACAACGTTATCATGGTAACAGATAACGGCCGAGGCATCCCCGTCGGCATTCATCCTACACAGGGAATTCCCGCTGTTGAGGTAGTGTTTACAGTGCTTCACGCAGGCGGAAAATTCGGCGGCGGAGGATATAAGGTTTCCGGCGGACTTCACGGTGTCGGCGCGTCTGTTGTAAACGCTCTTTCAGAGTGGCTCCGGGTGGAGGTCCACAGGGAAGGCAAGATTTACGCTCAGGAATACGCCAGAGGAAAGACGCAGACCAAGCTTACGGTTATCGGCGACACGGACAAACAGGGTACGGTCGTTACATTCAAGCCCGATGCGGAGATTTTCAGCGATGTGGTATTTTCATTCGATGTCCTGAAAACCAGACTTCGCGAAATCGCGTTCCTCACAAAGGGTCTCAAGATAAACCTTATTGACGAGAGAGAGGAGCCCAAAAAGTCCAAAACCTTCCATTATGAGGGCGGTTTGAAGGAATTTGTGGAATATATCAACAACAGCCGCTCCACCATATACGACAGCATTTTTTACGCTGAAGGCGTTAAGGAAGGTATCTACGTGGAGGCCGCTTTCCAGCACAATGACGGCTACACGGAGAACATTTTCACATTTGTAAACAACATCAATACCGTTGACGGCGGCACTCACCTTGAAGGATTCAAGGCCGCCATCACGAAAACAATAAACGACTACGGCAAGAAGATGAATATCCTTAAGGATTCGGACAAAAAGCTTTCCGGCGATGATGTCCGCGAGGGTATTTCCGCCGTGGTAAGCATTAAAATGGAAGATCCTCAGTTCGAGGGTCAGACAAAAGCGAAACTGGGAAGCTCCGGCGCGAGACTTGCCGTTTCGTCCATAGTTTCGGAAAAGCTCATGTATTTCCTGGAGGAAAATCCCGCTGTCGGAAAGGTGATTTTCGAGAAAGCTCTCATGGCTTCACGGGCAAGAGAGGCCGCCAGAAAGGCGAGAGAGCTTGTCCGCAGGAAAACCGGTCTGGAGAACACAAAGCTCCCCGGAAAACTGACGGACTGCACCAGCAAGGACCCTACGGAGTGCGAGATCTATATCGTAGAGGGTAATTCCGCCGGCGGAAGCGCCATTAAGGCGAGAAATCCCAAGACACAGGCTGTTCTGCCTCTCAGAGGCAAGATTCTCAACGTGGAGAAGGCAAGACTGGACAGAATACTGGGCAGCGAGGAGATCAAGAACATGATCACGGCCTTCGGCACGGGTATTTCCGAGGATTTCGACATCGAAAAGCTCCGCTACCACAAAATCGTTATCATGACCGATGCGGATGTTGACGGAGCCCATATCAGGACCCTTCTTCTCACGTTCTTCTATCGGTATATGCCCGACCTCATCAAGCAGGAGAAGGTGTATATCGCACAGCCGCCGCTTTACAGGGTGGAGAAGAACAAGGAGCATTATTACGTGTATGACGATGCCCAGCTTGAGGCCCTTTACAACGAGATAGGCCGTACGGGCATTAAAGAGGTCCAGAGGTACAAAGGTCTGGGCGAAATGGACTTTGACCAGCTGAGAGACACCACCATGGCGGTGGAAAACCGTATTCTGAAGAGGGTTTCTTTAGAGGACGCCGTTCTTGCAGACGAGATATTTAGTATGCTCATGGGCGACGCGGTAGAGCCGAGAAGGGTGTTTATTAGCGAAAATGCTCAATACGCGGAAATGGATTTCTAAGATTCCCGAAACCCTGCTGGTTTTCAGGAATAATGAATAGTGAATAATGAATAATTGCGGATAGAATCCGCTAAGGCGGATTCCAATAAAGTGCTTCGCACGAGAAACGGCATATAGCACGGCTTAAAATCCCATTTTCGTTAAGTTTAAAAATAGCCGACAACATTCCCTTACTTATTACACGGGTCAAGGGATGAAATCCCTTGCGGGTTCTTAGGGCAGAGCCCTAAGCCCTCGGAGAGCGGATTCTTAAGGCAGAGCCTTAAGCGGGTTCTTA
>JAFWDD010000015.1 GCA_017534115.1 Bacillota bacterium
GCAGTTACAGCCAATTCTTTAATTGCTTTTAAAGCCGCTTCTGTTGTTGAGCCCTTTTGCACAACAGTTTGCCAAGATGTCCACATATTAGTAAAGTACACTTGATAATGATGGAAGGTTTTACCGTTCCATGTTGTTGTTGTTACAGGATAAGTGTTCAAGCCTCCGCTTCTTTCATTTCCAGCTGAAACAAAGATTACCCCTTGGGCATCTTTACTATTTGTTTCCTCGGCAAATGCCGCCATGGAAGCTATTCCCTCGAGCACTTCGTTGGGTATAGAATATTTTTGGATATTAGTATAAGCATCATAGTCGGTTAAATCAAATTCAACTTTTGAAACTTTAATAAACTCATTATCGTCTATCTTTTGATAGTACTGTTCCTTAGAAGGTGTGGAATAAATGTTGTCAAATTGTGTGTCTGGCAATATTTTGATTGTTTCAGATGACATTCCAGTTTTTGACGCTTTGTAAATTCCATTTGAATCTTCACAGATAAAAATGTTATCATTAGAAAGCAATTCATCTTTATTTGCAGCAAACGCAGTAAAAGAGGTTAAAGTGAGCGCAAATATAACAATTAAAGATATTATACATTTTTTCTTCATAATAAAATTCCTTTCATTTTATAAATTGCAAAATAATACTGATATTCCTGAATTCTTGCTATCTTATCAACGGAATCACCTCCATAATACACTAAATTAAATTTATCCTACATTTATATATCAATTTTCAATCATATTTTGTCACGCTTTTTTATATTTTTATGTTTACATTTATACATCCACACAAAGTAAAACGATCTGCTGAAGCAGATCGTTCCATAAAAATTATACTTAATTAAAAACTAATTTTAAACTCTCATATAAATGGTCATAGTTTTTTACAGGAATAGAAAAGTTATTTCCAACAACACGAGACTGTTTATAGGAATCAGATATAATAAAAGTCACATACAGATTTTTTGAATACACAATTAATGAATATGCTTGATCGTTATTAGTTATTAATTCTTTTTCTCCAAAAAGTCAATTATATTGAAGGTTGGATATACTTTCACAAATATCTTTTATAGTTAGGGTCAATCGCTTTAACATTATTTCTTGATAGGTAATCCTCTAAACTATTTGGATTCTACTTTGTTTATCAATTTGGTTTTTGATATTATGCAAGTCAGTATGTGCAAAAACATAATCTACGTTGCAAAAAACTAGAGCTATTAAAGTAAGAATTTCATAGAGAACTTTTTTCAACCCAAGATAACATTAATTAATAGATGTTTTTATTAATCTTAAAGCTTCTTTAATGTCATTTTTTTTAACATAAAATATATAAGTAATTACTATATCATTGTTACCTAAAGAACCTAACCTAGCATAATCAAATATATTTGGATTAAAAAAATTTTTAAATTTGATTTTATAAGCTATGGATTTTTCGCTAAAGACTTCTTGTATTTTCTGCACATGTAGATAATTTGTTGTAGAATAAATTCTTTTCATTTATTATACCTCGATAAATATTCTTGTTAATGCAGAAATTGTATGTGTATTATAAGACATCCCGCTTGCATTAACCGAAGCGCTTGAATATGCTCTGGGACCGGAGCCTAGTGAAGTGTTTTCGGGATAGTATAAAGTGTAGTATAATTGAATATATTAGTTGTTGGATATTTATGTGCAAATTGAGTTATAAAAGGAACTCCATCACAATAATGAACTTCTCGGTTGCTTAAAAATATATAACTATAAGCAGGTGCCCATGAACCAGATACTTTTTTATAATGATAATTAATATTTAAAATATGAGTTATTTCATCGGTGATAATGCCTCCTGGTTGAGGATTTCCTCTGACATTACTTGGTATTTTAAACTTCACCCATGTTGTTGCTGTGAAGCTTTTTACTGCCGGTCTGAAGGCTCTCGAGAGGGGACAGGTTTTATAGCGCATTCTATTATTTCTGTTTCTACAGGTATTTTTTCACCTGTTATTTCATCTGTTATTTCAGCAACAATTTCAATAGTAGACTTTGTTTTTGTATCTTCATTTGCTGCAAAAGCAGCAAAAGACGTTAAAGCAAGTGCAAATATAATAATTAAAGATAGTATACACTTTTTCTTCATAATAAAGCTACTTTTATTTTACAAATTGAAAATAATACAGATATTACCAGATTCTCTATACCTTATCAACGGAATCACATCCATAATACACTAAACTAAATTTATCCTACACTTATATATCAGTTTTCAATCATGTTTTGTCACGCTTTTTTGAAATAATTTTAATAACTTTTAAAAACGTCAAACTGCACAAAAAAAGCAACTTTCAAAAGCTGCTTTTTTATAGCCTTTATTTATCTTACCGTTACGCTGCTTGTTGTCAGCGTTCGGGTTTCTACAGCACTACTGCCCACATAAGCCTTATATGTAAACTTAACTCTATATGTGCCAGCAGAAACATCTTTTTGTTTTTCCAGTGCCATAGAACTTGCACTTCTTGATACTTTAATTGCCGAACCATAGTTGTTCCAATTGCCGTTCGATTTTTTTTGGAACTGTGCTTTTATCTCTATTTTATCTGTATTTGAAGCAGTAAGTGTTGCAGATGCCTCTATTGTTCCATTACCAAGAGAAGTTAAATCACCATTATAATCTCTGATATATTGACTGCGAGGATCTTCTGTTTTATTATTTATAATCATATAAATAGTGTTTTCTGTTGTAAGCCTTTCTGCGGCCATAGTTGGTTGACATATAAAAACGCCTATTACTAAAGCCGCTAATATCATTCTAACTTTCATTTTTTCTCCTTTATTTTTCATATTGGATGCTTTTAACGACTGTTTTTGCTTGTTCAACATCGCCATCGTCTAAATAAAACATGTACAGTTGATTTTCATATTGCCAAAGAATTGTTATCCATCTTTCGTTTGGAATAAAATAATAATCTATTCCCTGATAAGAATATATAGTCGGATCTTCTTCCGTTTTTTCGACAATCCTTTTGCGGTTGCTTTGGTTCAATTTTTCTACTGAATAAAGATATTCTTCCCCTCCGGAAGTGAATTCAATGTGTATTATATTATCTAATAATCGTTCCATGTTTGTCACTTCCATATCTTCAGCAAAACACCCAATCACAGGTATTTCTGTGCCAAATTCTTTTTCCATTTCAAACCAGGATTTGTTTTCGTTGACATAAATAGTATTCTTATCAAATAATTCTGTATCTTTTTCATATTCATCGGTTACAGTAATTCGGAAGGAAGTATCATTCCAATGAAACAGAGCCTCAAAGACATTCATACCGGCAACAGCAATCACAACCCCATTTATTAAAAGAAGTGCTGCAGCTATAATAATAGCCAGTCTTAATCTTTTTCTGGAGCCAGAGCTTTTTTCTGTATAATATTTATGCTTATCATATTCTTTATTCTGTTCCACTAAAGGCAGAAAATCTCTAAAGAATTCTTCTTTTGCCTCTGCCATATTTAAACTTTCTTCTGCTGATTCCATGCTTCTGAGCTTTTCCGTCAGCTCATCTATTTTCTGAATTGAAAATTCATCTTTTATATTATCCATAGCCTCTGCCAGCTGTTCTTTTAATTTTTTAATTTCTTCCTCCTTTCCTGTAGTATTTATCTCTTTATTATTTTGATGGAAGTTTCCCATGATATTCCCTCCAGTTATTTATCAATCTTTGAATGTGTTTTGTCACGCTTTTCTAAATATTTTTTTACTTTTTTCAAAACTCTGGTACCAAAAGATGTTATACTGCTATATGACATATTAAATATTCCCGCTAATTCCTGATTGGAATGACCATTTACAAACCGTTCTGTAACGTATCGATATTCTTTTTCTCTTAAAACATTTTTCAACTCCAGAATAATGCCTAAATTATCAAATTCATATTCGTCAGAAACCCCAAAAACCATAATCTGATCTATTGAGACTTCCCGAAGTTTTTTATCTGATGTGTATTTTTTATTGTACAGAAGTTGTTTTATGACATTATTCATTGTTTTATAAAGCCAAAGATTCTTATTTGAATGATTAAAAACAACGTCTATATTCTTTGCAGCAATTAGAAAAACCATTTGCACCGCATCTTTGGCATATTCTTCTCCTAATCTGTACCGTGCTATAATATATAGCTTTTCGCTATAAGTATCATATAATTTGTCTAACAATGTAATTTGTTCGCTATTCATATGCTTCACCATTTTAAAAATATGTACTTTAATAATAATTGTTTTATTATATCACAAATATTAATTGTTTTATTATATTACATTTAATGCAAAGGTATGGATATTGCTATATTAATAACAACAAAATGATAAAGCTGGATAATACTTTTTAAAGAGTTAGAGAGCTTTTAAATACAAGTTATAAGTTGTTTCTTGAATGCTTAAGCATTGTTTCAATAACACCTTATATCTTTGCCTACCATCGAGACAAATTTTTTCTAAATTTTCTGATAAAAGAGATTCTTTTACAATGTACCATTTGCTAATTATGTTGGCAAAAATTATGTATTATGACACATCAAGTAATAGATAATAGTAATGAGTGTCTCAAGGTAAGAGTTTTTTTCACTCTATGGCGCCGATGTAATTAACACTTAAGTTTACTTTTTCCAGAAGGTCTTTTTGTCTTGGTTTTTTAATAATGTAAAAGGTATTTAGTTGATTGTTACGGAAATACACAAAATTTATTTAAAGATAAGCAGGACTTTCCCTTGTTTTATGTTTAAACTTATGCATTTTTTAACTGGATGCAGGTAAAGTTGATGCTACAATAGGTATGCGCAAAAATGTCTTAAGATAACCGCATATGTTTCATATTTGAGGTTGCCCCATAAACTTGTCAACTTATTATCCCAAGGTTTATAGGGATAGATGATGTTATTATTAAGTGTATTGATAAATTATTTAAAGAAAAAATAGAAAAAGAACGCCGGTTTGTAGAGAAATAGCACATATTAATGAATAGGTGGCGGTTCAAGTTACTGCGAAAATGATTTTTTTAATATACCAACTCTGATGTATAATATGGGCAGTAGAACATATACCGAATTCTCATTTATAATTCAATAAAAAAGCAAGTTAAAAATTCTTGTAATGTGTAATAACTATAAATAATGGATATGATAACAATGTACAATACATTAGTATAAAATACACTCAAGATGATGGGTATTGCTACTAAATGTGTACAATGCAAATACTTGGAGATCGATTAACGATTTTATTAGGTCCATGAATTTTAATATCAATAATATTATCGCTATTCCTCAAAAAGCCTAATAAAATCAAACAAATATAAACTAGTATGACATAAATTATTGTCATTATGTTTATTTTTTATAAAAAAGACCTTGCAATTCTACCAAAAGTAGATTATAATCCATATTGGAGACCGAAGGTTCTCTGAAAGTAGTCTGGGCAATGCCGCCTAATTTGCATTTAAGTATATTTGTGATTTTGAACAATAACAGTTTTTACTCCGATGCCCCGTTGATGTAATTAATAGCTGCTGCAGTTGGTGTTCGAAAACTATAATATACTTATTATTTATAACATATTATCATGATCTTGAAAGGGGAGGAATGATAAATGTATGTTTATATTTCAAATGACAAGAATGAGACTTTCAAAAGAACTTTTTATTATGGTGGGGACATAGTTTGTTTTTAAAAATGAAATTTAAATGAAATCACATAAAAATAAGGAGGAAACAAATGCCTAAAATTAATATTAAAGAAAAAAATCCTGCTCATTACGCAAGAGTTAAAGCAGAACAGGATGAATTAAATAAGCAATGTCCCTCTAATATGGCAGTTGCAAGAATATGCCCTTACTGCGGGCACAAAATAGCTATACTACATAGCGGACATCATAGTTTTTCAAGAGAAAAATGTCCAAACTGCGGAGAAGAAGTAACATTCCCTCCGATTGTATTTGGACCACATATAAACTGATATTAATAATAAAAAAATAAATAAAGTAAAGCTTGTGCTACGGAGCCGCTTGATGCGATGACTTCCAAATGCCGCTTGATATAAACAATATTCCATTTTTGGATTTGTTTATTCAGTGGCAGGGAGTCTATGAATCAAGCGGCTTTTTTGTGTCCTGAAATGTGGTTTCGGGATATTTTGAATGTTCTCGTACATGCGGTTCCGGGAAAGGAACCGTATGGAGAACATAATAAACAGATTTAAAAAAGAGTGTAAAGTAGTGGATTTCAAATATGAATATCCGGGATATGCAGGAGATGTCAGATATGGAATAATAACTTCCCTTACGGAAGAAGAGTTGGAAGAGAAATATTTTTCAATAGTATGCAAATATAAACCATATATTATTCTCGGCTCGGAAATAGGCGATGTACGTGCGGATTTTGTCAGGAACGAAAACAAGCATTTGATGAGAAGAATCAGATCGGAAAGCTGTTATGGATACGAAGAGAACATCGGATGTTTTCACTCGGAAATATTTTCCGCCAGCGCAGAGGATATAACCTTTGAAGAAATGGATATAAGAAAATTACATAAAGCAATATTAATGCTTAGTCCAATTCAGAGCGAGCGAATTATAAAATACTATTTTATTGGCAAAACGGCTCCGCAAATAGCTGAAGAAGAAGGAGTGGCACATCAGGTGGTCTACAGGTCAATAAAAAGAGGAATGAAAAAACTGAAAGAACTTTTGTCATAGGGGTGCAAGATAGGGTTTCTCTGTGGGAACAGATGAAAGCAGATGCAGATTCTGCTTTTTAAATAAACACAGAGAAGAGGTTAATTTACATGAAGAAAGAAATGAACGGAAAGGTAAAAAGAGGAGAAATATACCTTTATGATTTCGGAAATGACACAGGTTCGATTCAGGGAGGAACGAGACCTGCCCTTGTGATCCAGTGTGAGGCAGGAAATGAAGCAAGCACCACGACTATGGTGGCGGCTATAACAACAGCTATCAAAAAAGAAAATCTTCCTCCACATATAGTTCTGGGAAAGAATTTTGGGCTGAGGCAGCCGTCAATGGTTATGCTTGAGCAGATCCGGACTGTAAATCAGGATGAATTAAAAGAGTACATAGGTGTTGTGTCAAGCAACTACATAATGAACGAAATCTCAGTTGGTCTGAAAAAAACATTTGGGCTGTGGATCGACAGACCTGAAAAAAAGAAAAGTGAAATCAGATGTCTTTGCCCCGGATGCATGGAGAACTACAAAACAAATCCAAATCTTATTGTAAGACGGATGGATCCTTTGGCAAGACCTAATCATAAGTGTGATAAGTGCAGGGAAAAAGGATATGAATATGTAATTTGCAGAAAAATATAAAGCGGAGGTAATAGTGCATGGAAAACACTGGTATTTAGAATAAGCTGTAAATGTATTTAAAGTAAAATACTTTTTTTAGTTTATGAATATCCATAGCGAAAATCAGGAAAAATATGGAAGCAGGAGGTGATATATTTGATTCTGGAGGTCAGCGAAAAGGACAAGATAGCTTATTACTGGCTGTCTAAGGAAGAAAAGACCTGTACCGAGCTCAGGGACTCTTTGAGACCGGAGTACGGTAAGTGGAAAGAAAAAGGATACAAAGTCTGTGTTTTTCTTTCCGGAGAAGGCGACCTTTTCGAAAACACAAAGGAACTGCTTTTACACAACAGAGAGGTCCTTGCCCTGCAAAGAGTCAGGGAAAGAGACGAAAGGGAGCAGAGATAAGTGGATTATCAGGCAGAAAGATTATTTTCTGCTATACATAGACTTCCAGAATCAAACAGTTTTACAAAATTGAATTCAAAGGAAAAGTATGTTACAATATAAAAAAGTATAAATAATAAGAATAAATCAACATTGGAGCAATGAATTATGAGTAGAAAAAGAATTGCGGCATATATGCGTATTTCCGTTGATACGGAAAAAGACAGGGACAATACATCCATAGAAAATCAGAGAAAAATCATAAAGAGTTATCTTGCGCACAAATTTCCGGATTACAAGGTGGATTACTATGAGGACAGAGACCGGAGCGGATACACATTTGAGCAGAGGGAAGGCTATATGAAAATGCGTCCGCTGATGATGAACGGGTACTACAGCATACTGGTTATCAAGGACTTTTCCCGTTTTTCAAGAAGAAACAGCAGGGGACTTGTGGAGCTTGAGGATTTGAGGGATGCAGGCCTTCGGATTATTTCGATCGGTGACGGCATTGATTATCCCACATACGATGACTGGAACAATATCCAGGTGCGGTTTCTTCTAAATGAAATGCCTGTTACGGACGCATCCAAGAAGGTAAAAAGAGTTGTGCAGATACGCCAGCAAAACGCAAACTGGGTCTGTGCGGTGCCTTACGGATACTATCTTGTGGATACTAAAAATATGATTTTCAATGTGGATGAAAAGTCTGCGGAAGTTGTACGGGAGATATTCAGGCTTTACAATTCCGGGTTGGGTTACAAAAAAATAGCCAATTATCTCACGGAAATGGGGATTCCGACACCCAGAATGGTGGAGAAGGAGCGCAAGGAACAGGAAAAAGAAGGCAAGCGCAAAACCAGAATCAGGACAAATCCCGTTTGGTCAATCCCTACAATATGCGGCATTTTGAGAAATGATTTTTACATCGGAACTCTGCGGCAGCGCAAATACACCCGTACAAAGATAAACGGTCCGGATAAAAGACTTGACAAGGATGAGCATATTGTTTTTGAAAATCATCATCCGGCAATTATTGATTTCAGGGATTTTGCCAAGGCGCAGGAACAGATGAAAGCCCGTACAAAAAACCATTACAGAGGCATGAAAAAGTACGATAATACCTATTCCGGATTTCTGTTCTGCGGAGAGTGCGGAAGTCCTATGTTTTCCCTGAGCCGGCCTGATCTGGCTCCGGCGTACACATGCGGAACATATCATAGGCGCGGACTGAAAGGCTGTACTTCACATCACACAAGGGTGGATATACTGGATACCTTGCTTAAAAAATATGTTGAACGGATTATGCTGACATCGGATTTAATGATAAAGGAACTGGAAAAGGCAATTAAAGATGAGCCTGACGAAATGAAAACATCTCAATCCGCAATATCCGAACTGGAGGCGGATCTTGACAAAGCAAAAGAGGAATTCAAAGCGGCCCAGAAACAGAAAATCCGTGAGATTATGAAATGTGATGAAAGCAACCGTGATTTGGTTGAGGATTCATATGAGGAAATAGAGTCCGAAATAATGAGGAAAATAGAAGGTTTGGAAAAACAGATTACAATTGCGGTTGAAAGAAGGAACACCACTATAGAGGTGAATCGTATAGCGAAAACCGCGATTGACATCTTCCGGGAGATTCTCAGTAAAAAGAAACTGGACAGAGGGGACCTGTCCTTGATAATTGAGAAAATAATTGTTCACGACGGCAAAGAACCTTCCATAGAAATAGAATTGAAGTCAGATATAAAGATGCTTCTTGAGTCGGGAACTTTGACCGAAGACGCTCTTGAGAAAGCAGGATACAGAGGAAAAATCGTAAATTTTGAGTGGAAAAACAAGGAAAATCTCAATGGTGTCATGGTCCAGAAAGTACGTAACCGCAGGGATAAACAATATTATGTCAACGTTTTATGCGGCGGAGATCCTCTTGAGATATTTACAGACAGCGAAGGCGAGATAATACTGAAGAAATACTCGCCCATCGGTGAGCTGGGCAACTTCGCAAAGGAATACGCCGAGTCTCTTGCCCAGACGGCGGGCCATATTACCTGCATCGTGGACAAGGACCAGATTATCGCCGTTTCGGGAGGCTCCAAAAAGGAGTTCCTGCAAAAGCACATAAGCCGTGAAATGGAAGACTGCATAAACTCCAGAAGCACTGTTGTGGCGGACAGGAACGAGCTGGGCTTCGTGCCGGTGCTGGAGGAGGACGACTCCGAAAAGCTCTACAACCACCAGCTTATTGCCCCTATAATTTCCGAAGGCGATGCCCTGGGCGCAATAATTTTCCTTTCGCCTGACAAAAAAATGGGTGAGATCGAAGGCAAGCTTGCCCAGACGGCGGCCGGATTTTTAGGCAAACAAATGGAACAATAATCAATTTAACCCGTATTGACAGCCCTTTAGAGGATGCTTTGCGGGTTATTTTTTTGCGGTTGATAAAGTGCCGCCGCAAGAATATAATTTATGTAAAAGAAAATGTGTTTTTTAAAGCCAAACAGGCGTCCTGTTCCGTCTAATATATGGGAAGAGATTTTACGGGGGTGATATTTTGAAGAATTCCTTTGATGATGAATTTATAAAACTTTTCTCGGAATATGAAAACGAAATGTACAGGATAGCCTATATTTACGTCAGAAATGAGGCGGATGCCCTTGACGTGATGCAGGAGGCGGCGTATTGCGCCTGCAAAAACCGGGCTTCTTTGAAGGAAGCGAAATATTTCCGGACATGGCTGATTCGGATTACCATTAACTGCGCGGTGGATTTCATCCGTAAGAATGCAAGAATAGTTGACATAGGTGCGGATATCGGCATTGTTTCGGAGGATTTGCGGGAGGACGAGAGTGAAATTATCAGAAAGCTTACCCTTGAGGACTTGATGAATACCCTGAATGAAGATGAAAAAAGCGTAATCATTCTAAAGTATTATTATGAGTATTCGTTTCGGGAAATAGGGGATATTCTGAACAGACCCACAGGCAGTGTGAAAACCATCCTGTACAGAGCGTTGGGCAAATTGCGGAAAAGGGCGAAGGAGGCTTGAATTATATGAAGAATAGATTTGAAGAAGAATTGAACAAAATAAAAATTCCGGAAGAGCTTCACGACCGCTGTATGAAGGGCATAGATCAGGTAAAAAGAAGTAATCCCAAACAGAAGCGTGAGGCAATAAAAGGGCTTACGGACAAATGGTTTGCGGCTGCGGCCATTGTGATCTGCGTTGCGGCGCTGGTTTTCGGTTCCCATGGGAACGACGCCATAGGCGGAAGTGTTAAAGGCTTTTTCAGGGACATTACTAACAGGACCGGCGCTGTTACGGGAGTTGAGTATGAAGAGGCGGACAAAGAGGTTTCCGTAAATATTGAGGAAGCGGTAAAAAATGGAGATACAGTGATTCTTGACATTGAAGTGGTTTTTGAAAATCCCGATGATGTGCCGTTCAGTGAAAGTGAAGAGGTTTCCGTTGAGAATGCCGTTGTGTTAGATGAAAATGGAACCAAAATTGCGGAAGGCGTATCTTTTCCGCAGGGAAAGGTCATTGATGGGAAAGCGCGCATTCAAACTGAATTTGACGGCTCGAACATAAGTGCAGGCAAAGTATACACTCTTTCCATAGAAAGCATCACTTCTCATAAAAAGGCCGATGCTCCCATGGAAATGCATGGAACGTGGGAATGCGGCTTTACAGTTGAATAGAATTTTGCAAGGGACTGTTTCGGCGGTCCTTTTTTGTTATGTATAAGCCTCTTTGCCGAAGCATAAACATATAAAAAACGTCAGGGGTAACTATGCTAAACATATTGTGGGCGGCGATGATTTTCGCGGGAATAATTTTCGGCATAGCCACAGGCAGAGGCATGGAAGTGAATAACGCCATACTGGAAGGCGGAAAATCCGCAGTAACCATAGGTATGTCTATGGCGGGAATAGTCGCGGTATGGTCCGGGATAATGAAGATTGCCGAAAAAGGCGGAATAATCGATTCTCTGTCAGAAAGGCTCATGCCTGTTTTGAGACGGCTTTTCAGGCAGATACCCGAGGGAAGTCCGGCGTTTAAATACATATCCGCTAATTTCACAGCAAACTTTCTCGGTCTTGGCTGGGCGGCAACTCCTGCCGGACTGGAGGCAATGAGGGAGCTGGATAAGCTCAACGGCCGCAAAAAAACCGCCAGCGATTCCATGTGTATGTTCATGATAATAAATATGTCCTCGATCCAGCTCATTACGGTCAGCGTCATAGCCTACCGCAAAGAATTCGGATCGGTCCTGCCTGCGGACATAATTTTTCCGTCCATAGCGGCCACAGCCGTGTCCACTGGTGTTGCCGTGATTTGCGCCAAAATATGCGAAAAAAGGAGCTTCGGGAAATGGAAGCCATGATTTACATATCCAACCTCATAATCCCGTTTATGGTGTTTTCGGTGCTGTTTTTCGGCATAGGGAAGCGGGTGAATGTGTATGACGCGTTCACGGAAGGCGCACTGTCAGGCCTGAGAACGGTTTTAAACATACTTCCCTCACTAATTGGCCTTATGACGGCGGTTTTCGTTCTCCGCTCCTCCGGCATATTCGATATTTTTTACAAAATACATATGGGCTCTTTTCCGGCAAACCTCATACCTCTGGGAATAATGCGGCTTTTTTCCTCTTCCGCGGCAACATCCCTGATGCTGGATATTTTCCGCACATCCGGTCCGGATTCGTTTTCCGGCAGGATCGCTTCCGTTATGATGAGCTGTACGGAAACGGTTTTCTACACCATGTCGGTGTATTTCCTCAGCGTAAAGGCGACAAAAACCCGGCATACTCTGCCATGCGCGTTGATAGCGAATATGTCGGGAATTATTGCCGCTTATTTTATTGTTTTGAAAGTATTCGGTCCGTAGATTATTCTGTTTTTTCCGCGTTTTCTTCATATTTCCTGCCGCAGTTTGGACAGAATTTCGCGCTTTCCGAAAGCTTTTGTCCGCAGGCGCATATTTTTTCCTTCGGTACTTCTGGGATAAGGGATTTTCCGCAGCTGGAGCAGAATTTATCTCCATCGAAAACCTCCGCGTTGCAGGAAGGGCAGTGCTTTTCGGAGATAGCTTCATCGAGAAGCTCGTTTATGTGATTTTCGCATGAGCAGTCTTCATCCGTGCATTTGTTTTCCTCGTAATTTGAGAAGATAACGTCTCCTTCAACAGATGCCGCTTCGGCTTCTTTAACTGCCGCTGCGTGGTGTCTGGCTATGCGGATTCCCAGGAATATGATTATGAAAGTAATGAATAATCCCAGGATTACTCTGGATGCGGTATAATCTGCGTATCTGCCGATAATAGCCAGAATGAAGTATACTACGCCTACAAAAATGATGAATCCGCCCAGTCTTTTGTATGAATGTGTCTCAACATTGTCCCCTGATACGATGGCAGACACCTTTTTTACGAATTTGTCGTTTGACTTTTTGATCTCCTCATCGGAAAGCCGTTTCAGGTAATGGGTATCCATGAATGAATAGAACCATATAACGGGTACAAACAGGAACAATATCCCGCTGTCTATGAAGAAACAGCACCAGAGGCAGAACGCTACCATTATTATGGCGCCTTTCCCGAACGCGCCCATGTACATCTGGCCTGCACCGGGAAAGAGGCTGCATAAGAATGTAAAGAATTTATTTTTTCTGACTTCCATATTTTAAATCCTCCTTATAAAATTTATATTCCAGATTATCAGAAAACTTGTTCAGTGAATCATTGAGCTTTTCCGTGATGTTGAGTGCGGAAACAGAGGTCTTCAGAACAGCTGCCTTCTCCGAGAGATTTTCGGCAAATCCGGGTGAGAAAAGACACATATTAATGAAAACTATGGCAACAGCCGCCGCTAAACCCGTTGAAAAGTATATCCGCAAACGGGAAAATGCGTTCCGGCGGATTATCTTTCCCGCTAAAATCTCTCCGTCAAATGGAGCCGGCTCCGTGACGAGCAGAGCGTCCGCCGCGTCAGTGTATGCGGCAAAGCATTGGGGGCAGAAGCTTAAATGCTCTGAAAACTCCAGTCGTTCCAATTCCGTTGTATCATCATGTATTAATTTATAAAGTCCTTCTTGGGAAATATGTCCGTTGGGATTGAAATTTTCCATAGCCTAATCCCCCTTTCCTTTTGATAGTTTTTCCTTCAATATGTTTCGCGCCCGAAAAAGCTGGGTGCTTACAGTGTTCGGCGGTCTTCCCAGGATTCCCGATATTTCCGAAACGCTTTTTTCCTTCAGGAAATACAGTATAGCCACCATTCTGTAAGGTTCCTTCAGGGAAAGGATTTCATGCTTGATGTTCCTCAGGGATTCCTTTTCCATCAGGCTTTTTTCCGGAAGACCAGAGACTGATTGTTTCTGGGATATGGCCTTTGATTCGGAGTCGAGCCGGACACGGCGCATATACGCGCTTTTCAGATGATCTTTGCACTTGTTTACGGCGATTTTTCCAAGATACGCTTTGTACAGCCTTTCATCTTCCAATGGCGGATGAGTGTAAGCGGATATGAATGTTTCCTGTGTCAGATTCTCCGCGTCCGCCGGATTCTTGGTGAAATTCAGGCATATGCCGTAAACATAGCTGCTGTATTTGGTTATGATCAAGCGTATTTCTTCCCGTGTCATTTGATTCCTCCGAATAAGACCTTTCTTTCTGTCTCCGATTATATAACGACAGAGAGGATATATTAATTTCAAAAAAAGTAAGATTATTTGAAAATTTTTTTACGAAGGAAAAGTGACAAACATATAGGATGGCGGTATAATAAAACCAGTTAAGCATACTTGAAAAACAATAGAGAAAGGATTTTGAAAATGAAGAAGATATTAGCGTTTGCGGCCGCGATAATAATGGCCGTGTCGGTTTTCACAGGCTGCGGAAAGGAAGAAACAGCCTCCGTATCAGGAAACGGAGAGCTTTTCGCGACAAATCAGGAGGTAAGGGAATCTCCCGAATGGGTAACAAAGCTGGACGCCGCGAAGGATGCTGAGCAGCTGATTGTTGTTGCGGGATACGATAAGAACACCGCATATATCTCCATGCACGAAAAACAAAACGGAAAGTGGATGAAGATCATTTCCACGCCCGGATTTATCGGCCTTGACGGCCTTGGCAAGGCTAATATAAACGAAGCGTTAACGCCGGTTGGGACTTATACCATCGACAAGGCGTTCGGGATCGCCGACGATCCCGGCTGTCAGATGGAGTATACAAAGGTAGACGATACATATTACTGGTCAGGCGACCCGGATAATCATTTCAATGAGCTTGTGAGCATAAACGACGTTCCCGGGCTTGACACGGAGGAAAGCGAGCATATCGTTGACTATCCTTTCCAGTATCAGTATGTTCTCAATCTGGGATATAACAGCGAATGTATTGAACAAAATGGATTCGCCTTCTTTTTCCATTGCTTCGGGGACAGAAAACCATACACCGGCGGCTGTGTTGCCGTTCCGGAAAACATAATGAAATTTATCATGCAGAACATAAAGCCCGGATGTAAGATTACGATCGATACAATGGATAATTTGGGCGCGGACTTTAACGATTGAAAAATATTACATGATTATAATAAGAATAAAAAGCCGACGGATTTTTTGAATCTCTGCCGGCTTTTTTGATTTTCGATCGGATGAATTAACATTTTGCGGGCTGAATAGACTTGTAGCCGACGAAATTTGCTTCGCAGGAGAGATTCGCCTTTGGCGGGCTGAAATTGGTTCGATTTTATTGGTGAGATCCTGGATTTTCGAGCAGCTTAGATATAGCCGGTAATAACAAGACACATATTACACAGGATCAAGGGATGAAATCCCTTGCGGGGTTTGGGGCAGGCCACAGGAAAAACAAAAAAAGCCTTCCGAAAAGGAAGGCTTTCATAATATGGTTTATTTTTTAAACATCTTAACGAGCTGGTCAACAGTATAAACCTCCGCGCCGTAAACCGTCTTCAGATACTCGATTCCGCATGTGTAGTCCTGCTCCGTAAATGCATCCGTAGCGTCGGAAGCCACAATTATGTTGAATCCCAGACAGTAAGCATCGGCGGTCGTATGCCGTACGCACATGTGAGTGTGCAGTCCAGTCATAATGAGCGTGTCAACTCCCAGCTCCTTTAGAAGAAGCTCCATATCCGTTCTGAAAAATCCGCTGTAACGGCGTTTGGGTACAACGTAGTCCGTCTTTTTGGAATACTTCAGCTCGGGAATGACCTTAGCTCCTTTTGTACCGGCAATGGCATGGTCTCCCCAAAGCTTCAGCTCATGGTCTATGCCCTTGATATGAGCGTCATTTGAGAAGATAACAGGGATTCCGGCTTCTCTTGCGGCATCCAGAAGCTCCGCCGTTTTTGGTACGATGGCTTTTCCTCTGTCGCAGGCCAGAGCGCCCGTAACAAAGTCGTTCAGCATATCAACAACAATAATGGCAGTCTTTTTCTTGTTCAGTTTCAATGTAAATGCCTCCTCATATTATTAGTTTTAAAAAAAGCTCCGGAAAGTTAATTCCGGAGCAAAAATTGTCAAATTATTTCTCAGCCTCTTTTTCAGCTTTTCTCTTTTCGATGATCTTGTTCTGAACATCCATGGGAGCCTCGTCATAGCGCTCTACATAGTAGGTGTATTCGCCGCGGCTCTGAGTCATTGAACGAAGGTCTGTACAGTATTTGTACATTTCAAGTACGGGAACTTCTGCAACAACGAGTTTTTTCTTACCTGTCGCGTCGGAATCCATGCTTAAAATACGGCCTCTTCTCTTGTTGATATCGCCCATGATATCGCCCATGTATCTTTCGGGTATAAGAACCTCAACGTGAGCAATGGGTTCAAGGATAGTAGGTTTAGCTTTTGCGAGACCTTCCTTGAAAGCAACGGATGTAGCCATCTTGAATGCCATTTCGGAAGAGTCAACGGGATGGTAAGAACCATCAATAAGAGTAGCTTTAAGACCTACAACGGGATAGCCTGCAAGAACGCCGTTCTGAACACATTCCTGAAGACCTTTTTCAACTGCGGGGAAGTACTGTTTAGGTACGGAACCGCCGAAGATCTGTTCTTCGAATACATACTGCTCTGTTGTGTCGCCTGAAGGCTCGAATACCATAAGAACGTCGCCGAACTGACCATGTCCTCCGGACTGTTTCTTATATTTACCTCTCTGCTCAACTTTGGATTTGATCATTTCTCTGAAAGGAATGATAGGCTCAAAAAGTTCAGCTTCGATTTTGTATTTTGATTTAAGCTTGCTGATAAGAACGTCAAGATGCATTTCGCCTACGCCATAAACGAGAGACTGTTTTGTTTCCTTATTAACTTCAAGAAGGATTGTGGGGTCCTCTTCGCGAAGTTTAGCGAGAGCTGATGAGATTTTATCCTCGTCGCCTTTGCCCTTGGGCGCGATTGCCATGGAAAGAACGGATTCAGGGAATTGAATCTCGGGAAGGATAACGGGATTCTCTTTAGCGCAGAGCGTATCGTTTGTGGATGTATTGGAAAGTTTAGCCAAAGCTCCGATGTCTCCTGCTTTAAGAGAGTCAACTTCGATCTGTTCTTTACCTCTTACAATATATACGTGAGCAACTTTTTCCGTAACGTCCTTTTTAGGATTGTAAACGCTGGAATCTTTTGCCAAAACGCCGCTTACAACTTTGAAAATGTTAAGACGTCCAACGTAAGGGTCGGAAATTGTCTTGAATACGAATGCTGCGAAAGGAGCGCTTTCATCGCATTTGCATACAACTTTGTCTTCAGAGTCGGGTTTGGAAGCCTCGATTTCGGGTCTGCAAACGTTTGTTGAAGGGATATATTTAAGGATAGAATCCATTAAAACGTCGATGCCCTGACCTAATGAAGCCGCGCCGCAGAATACGGGACACATAGCAGCATTAACGAAACCTTCTTCAAGGCCTTTGAAGATTTCTTCGGGAGTAAGCTCTTCGTCATTGAAGAATTTCTCAAGAAGTTCCTCATCATTCTCGGCTGCTGATTCAATAAGCTCCGCACGTGCCATTTCAATATCGTCTGCAATGTCGTCGGGGATAGGGCATTCAGTCATTTTGCCGCTGGATACGTTATAAGCTTTGTTTTCGATTAAGTCAACAACGCCCGCGAATTTTCCATCAGCACCGTTAAAAGGTATCTGTATGGGAGTGATGCCTGTTCCGAACTGTTCCTTCATTTCATCTACAACTTTATGGAAATCTGCGTTTTCATCATCCATAGCGTTGATGAATACAAATCTGGGGCGCTCAGACTGGTCTGAATATTCCCAAGCCTTTTCAGCGCCTACTTCAACGCCGGATTTAGCAGAAACGACGATTAAGTTTGCGTCAGATACAGAGATTGCGGATTTTACTTCACCAACAAAATCGAAATAGCCGGGAGTATCGATAAAATTAATTTTTGTGTTTTTCCATTCAACGGGAAGGACTGTTGTGTTAATAGAAACCTTTCTGCGGATTTCTTCTGCGTCAAAGTCACTGGTTGTGTTGCCTTCGTCTACTTTTCCGAATCTTTTTGTAGCTCCTGAATAGAAAAGAGCAGCTTCTGTAATTGTCGTCTTACCGGAACCGCTGTGACCTAAAATGGCAATATTTCTAATTTCATTAGCTGAATAATTCTTCATAAATGTACCTCCTAATTTGTTAACAAGTTCTTACAAAATATTTTATACTAAAAAAAAGAATTTGTAAAACACTTTTCATAAATTTATTGCCAAAAAAAACGAGGAAAAGCAAAGGTTTTTTGTGCATAAAAAATATTTGACAAACCTTATGGGCTATGTTAGAATAATCATTGCTCACCATTGAGCGGGAAAAACCGAGGGTGAGCCTTAATTTTGGCCTGTGAGATTTGATGAATTTTGTTATCATTTAGTCTTAACAGCGCGATGAACCCTTTTTTTGGGCAAACATAGTTCTTTGAAAACCGAACAGCAGAAACGAACCATAAAATTAAATTCCATTTAGGGCTCCCATCGAGCCTGTATCGATGGGATTAAAACCTAAGTCAATTCGGGAAAAAGAATTGAGAAAACTAAACGTCAGGCAACTGACGGGAACAAACTTTAATTAAAGAGTTTGATCC
>JAFWDD010000016.1 GCA_017534115.1 Bacillota bacterium
ATCCTCACTCTTATAAAGCCGGATATGTCCTGGCAGTGGCATTTTGAGAGCGAAAATATCGAGCCTTCCGAAGATGATATTATCATTTCCGAAAAGCCATATAACGACGTTAAAGCGTACGTTTTCGGAGGAGGACATATTTCCGTGCAGACCGTGAGCCTTATCTCCAAACTTGGATTTTCCGTAACTGTTTTCGAGGACAGGCCGGAGTTCGCTGATCCGGAAAAATTTCCGTTTGCGGAAAATGTGATTTTAGGTGATTTCAGCCGGATTTCCGATAAAATCCGGATAGGAGAGGGCGATTTTGTGCTTGTAATGACCCGCGGTCACGCTTCCGATTATGAGGTCCTTACACAGGTTCTCTTAAAAAATCCCGCGTATATCGGGGTTATTGGAAGCCGAAAAAAAGCGGAAATCATGTTCGGAAAGCTTCGTGAGGCAGGTTTCCGGGATGAGGCTGTGAGCAAAATTTTTTCTCCCGTGGGGCTGGCCATAAATGCCGAAACTCCCGAAGAAATCGCGGTCAGCATTGCCGCTCAGATGATACTTGAAAGAAGTAAATTAAAATAAATGCTTGACAAATGGGGTTTTATGTTTTATAATCCTATTAATCATATAGGAATTAAATAATATGATTAACAAAGAAAAAGAAAATGAAAGAAGGATTTAAATGAAGATTTATGGATCAATGACAGAGCTTATTGGAAAAACGCCCCTTTTGGAGCTTAAAAATATAGAGAAAAAGTATGACCTCAAGGGAAAAATCATCGCTAAGCTGGAATATCTGAATCCGGCAGGCAGCGTGAAGGACAGAATCGCACTGGAAATGATTGAGCAGGCGGAGAAGGACGGAGTACTCAAAAAGGATTCCGTAATAATCGAGCCTACCAGCGGAAACACAGGCATTGGTCTTTGCGCTATCGCAGCCGCCAAAGGATATAAGGCAATAATCGTAATGCCTGAGACCATGAGCGTTGAAAGACGTCAGATGATGCAGGCATACGGCGCGGAGCTTGTTCTCACGGAAGGCGCAAAGGGCATGAAAGGCGCTATTGCGAAGGCTGATGAGATACTGAAGGAAACTCCCAACGGTTTTATTCCCGGACAGTTCGTAAATCCCGCAAATCCCAAAGCCCACGAGAAAACCACGGGTCCCGAGATATGGGAGGATACGGACGGCAAGGTCGACATTTTCGTTGCAGGCGTAGGCACAGGCGGAACAATTAGTGGAACAGGAGCATTCCTGAAATCCAAGAACCCCGATGTGAAGGTTGTTGCCGTAGAGCCTGAAAGCTCACCTGTTCTTTCCGGAGGAAATCCCGGACCTCATAAGATACAGGGAATAGGAGCGGGTTTCATTCCCGATACGTTAAACACCGGAATCTATGACGAAATAGTGAAGGTGAAAAACGAGGACGCGTTCGAGATGGGCAGAGAGATCGCCCGCACAGAAGGCGTTATGGTGGGAATTTCCGCAGGCGCGGCCTTGTGGACGGCAAAAATGCTTGCCGAAAAAGAAGAAAATGCCGGGAAAAACATAGTCGTACTCCTGCCCGATACGGGCGACAGATACCTTTCAACTGAAATGTTTGCTTAAAAAGGGGTGATTTTGTATGAGAGTCTCTACAAAAGGCCGATATGCCCTCAGGGTGATGATAGATCTTGCCCAGAATCAGGATGAAGGCTGCGTACCTCTGAAAGGAATTGCCGAAAGGCAGGATGTTTCAGTGAAATATCTGGAGGCCATAGTATCCATTTTAAACAAAGCAGGATTAGTTGTTAGTTACAGAGGGAAGGAAGGCGGATACAAGCTTTCCAGAGCTCCGGAGAAGTACACCGTAAACGAGATCCTGACACTTACAGAAGGAAGTCTGGCGCCGGTTGTTTGCCTGGAAAACAGCGACGGGAGCCGGTGCGAAAGGGCTTACAGCTGTATCACGCTTCCCATGTGGCGGAAGCTGGACGAGGTAATAAATGATTATCTCGGGAATATTACCCTTCAGGATTTGATTGACGGTAATGTATAACTTTTTGATTCAATGTATATAATAGAACCGAGACCGGTAAAAAAACATAAAAAAACAGAAACAAAACAAAAAGGGATGGCAGAGTGAAGCTGCTGTCCTTTTTTAATTCCCTGTAAGGTGCCGGCACTTCGTTTATATGGCGTATTCGGAAGGACGAGCCTTAGGCACAGAACGAGGGAAGTTTGCCGGTAGTATTCCGGGCTTTTGTTATACGGAGTTTAACCGGAAAACCAATCCGCGGAGTCTTGTTTAAGGCGAATTTGACTGTCTGAAAAAATATTTTTACAAATTCCTATAATTCCTATTGACAAAGTAGGAAATTAATGATATTATATCCCTGTGCTCAAGTAGGAATTAAGAGCAAAAATTTATCAGAAAAGGGTGTTTAATATGAGAGTTTACGCAGATAATGCGGCAACAACAAAAATGAGTGAAAAAGCCAAAGGCGTGATGATAGATTATCTTGATAAATATTACGGAAACGCTTCCAGTCTCCACAGCACAGGCCAGGAAGCGGCGGAAAAGCTTCAGGAGGCCAGAAAGAGCATAGCTGACGCCATCGGTGCCGATCCTATCGAGATTTATTTTACATCGGGAGGCAGCGAGGCGGACAACCAGGCTATTGTCTCAGCGGCCATTATTGGAAAGAGAAAAGGCAAAATGCACATAATTTCAACAGCTTTCGAGCATCATGCGGTGCTTCATACCCTTAATAAGCTGGAAAAGGAAGGCTACGAGATAACTCTTCTGGATGTTCACGAAAACGGAATGGTTACCGCGCAGCAGGTTGCGGACGCAATCAGAGAAGATACCTGCCTTGTAACTATTATGTACGCAAACAATGAGATCGGAACGGTCCAGCCCATAGCTGAGATCGGAGAGGTCTGCAGGAAAGCGGGAGTTATTTTCCATACAGACGCTGTTCAGGCAATGGGACATCTTCCCGTTAATGTGAAAAAGGACAAGGTGGACATGCTTTCGGCTTCAGCCCACAAATTCAAAGGACCTAAAGGAGTAGGTTTCCTCTATGCGAAAAGAGGAATCATCCTTTCCAATATAATCGAAGGCGGAGCTCAGGAAAGAGGAAAAAGAGCCGGCACGGAAAATATTCCCGCAATCGCGGCAATGGCGGCGGCTTTGAATGAATCCATAGAGAATATGGAAACGGCCAACGAAAAAATTGTCAAAATGAGGGATATGCTCGTGGACGGACTTTCAAAGGTGCCTCATTCCAAGGTAAACGGCGATATGAGCTCACACCTTCCCGGAACAGTCAATATGTGCTTCGAGGGAATAGAAGGCGAGTCATTGCTCCTTCTTCTGGACGCCAACGGGATCTGCGCTTCATCGGGCTCGGCCTGCACATCGGGTTCTCTGGATCCGTCTCATGTGCTTCTGGCGCTGGGTATTCCCCATGAGGTCGCCCACGGTTCTCTGAGACTTTCGATATCCGACGAGAACACGGAAGAGGAAATGGAGCACATAATAAAAACCGTACCGAAGGTAGTTGATTATCTGAGAAATATGTCTCCCGTCTGGGAAGCTCTTGAAAAGGGCGAAAGAGAACATATTATTTAATTTGAAAGGGGAGTAAAAATTTATGTTATACAGTGAAAAAGTAATGGATCATTTCATGAATCCGAGAAATGTAGGAAAAATGGATGACGCTGACGGAATCGGCGAGGTAGGTAACGCCAAGTGCGGCGACATCATGAAAATGTATATCAAGGTAGACAAAGACGGCATCATAACAGATGTTAAATTCAATACATTCGGCTGCGGCTCCGCAATCGCCACCAGTTCCATCGCTACGGAAATGATAAAGGGCAGGTCCATTGATGAAGCCCTGACCCTTTCCAACAGGGCGGTCGTAGAGGCTCTGGACGGTCTTCCCGCGCACAAGATCCATTGCTCTGTGCTGGCGGAAGAAGCCGTAAAGGCGGCAGTAAAGGATTATTACGATAAAAACGGAATCGAATACGACAAAGATATGTTCCAGGAATACAGCTGCGAACATTGCGAATAAAATATCTCCTTTGACCTCGGAGGCGAAAGCTTTCGGGGTTTTTTGCTTACGCCTTGCAGACAGCAAGCGTCTTTTCTGGTTTATAACCGCACACAGTCTGATGGCTGTTTAGGAATGTGGTCTCAAGGGTATGCATATTTTCGGATAAAGTGAAAGCAATATGGAAAAGAACTCAAATAAATCTTGCATTTCAAATCCATTTGCTTTATTATATTCCAAGAGAAATATCAGAACTTTTGTATTATTTTATGATGATTTTAAGGAGTTTTTTATATATGAAAAGAATTGTAACTGTTCAGGATATATCCTGTCTGGGAAAATGCTCTCTCACAGTGGCTCTGCCCATAATTTCGGCAATGGGTGTGGAGGCCTGCGTAATCCCCACAGCGGTGCTTTCCACTCATACCGCATTTGACGGATTCACATTCCGGGATCTGACGGACGACATTCCGGAGATTGTGTCCCACTGGGTGAAGGAGAAGTTCCGGTTTGACGCCGTATACACAGGGTATCTGGGTTCCGAAAAGCAGATCGATATAGTGGCCGGATTGTTCGAAAAACTGAAAAACGAAAACACTCTTATAATAGTTGACCCTGCAATGGGTGACATGGGAAAGCTTTACAAGGGCTTTACGCCGGAGTTCGCGAAAAAAATGGGCAGTCTTGTGGCGAAGGCCGATATAGCCGTTCCCAATATCACGGAAGCCGCATATATGCTGGATAAACCCTACATTGAATCGGGCTACGGCAGAGACTACATTGTGGATATGCTCCTTGCTTTGGCTGAACTGGGCGCGAAGAAAGCCGTCCTCACGGGAGTGAGCTTCCAAAAGGGCAAAATCGGTGTTATGGGATATGATTCGGAGAAAAAAGAGTTTTTCGAATACTATAATGATGAAGTCGATTCCCGGTACCACGGTACGGGAGATGTGTTCGCCAGCTGTCTCACAGGCGGTTTGATGAACGGACTTCCCATAGAGAAGGCGCTTCAGCTTTCGGCGGATTTCACGGCAGAATGTATAGCTCTCACAAAGAAAAACGTTGGCGACAACGCCTACGGAGTCGATTTTGAGCTTTGTATGCCCGGACTCATTAAAGGTCTTGAAGAATTGAAATAGGATAAAAAAATAAACGCTCTGAACTGTAATAACTCAGAGCGTTTTTATGTGCGCAAAATTCTATATAAACTTAAACCTCAGCTATCACCCTGCAGGGCAGGCCTGTTGATTCAGTGAATTTCATTGGATATGTGTGAGCCGTGAAAGAATTTCCGTGCTTCAAAACTTCCTTGAGATTACAGAGGTTTTCCACAATAAACACACCTCTGTCAGCGCAGTATCCGTCCCTCGGAGTGTGTTCTTTACCCCTGCGTATTCCCGCGAAATCCACGCCGATAATGGATATTTTCTGGTCCAGAAGCTCATCAATAAGCCCGTTGGAAAGCTGAGGATGCTTGGTGAAATATTCCGGGGTCCCATAGCCTTCATCCTCAATAAATCCCGTATAAAACGCGACAAACATATCTTTCCCGATCATAGAAATATCAATATCGGAAACCTCAACGTCCCGGTCCTTTACGGAGCTGACATCGAAGACAATTCCTTTTCTTTGGGTGTATTCCAGAGGAAAAAACTTGTCCATAACGTCAAAATGAGTTCCGAGATGGCCTTCAAGAGCTTTTTTATCGTTTTTCATTGCGTTATCCATCATTTTTTTCGATATTCCGAGAGTTATATCTATAAGCATAATAATTTCCTCCGAAAAACAAGCTGAATTGTGCTTCGCGCAACGAAATTTGTCTTTAACAAACTTATAATTACCACACCAAAAAATTTTCAAAAGTGAAAAGCTTAAGTTTAGCCGACAAACTTCCCCTGCATATTACATGGGGTCAAGGGGCGAAGTCCCTTGCGGATTCTTAAGGCAGAGCCTTAAGCGGGTTCTCAGGGCAGAGATCACCCTAAAATGCTTCCGCTTCACTACGTTTTGCTCCAGCATTTCAGGGAACCTGAAGAGCCCTAAGCCCTTAGTATATTATTTAATTTCGGGTATTGTAGCGAAGCCTTTTTCCAGATCTTCATCTGTGGGCACATAGTCAGTCATAGTACCGCTGTTGTACGCCATGTAAGCGGAAAGATCGAAATATCCTGTGCCTGTAAGTCCGAAGAGTATAACCTTCTTTTCGCCTGTTTCCTTGCATTTTTTAGCCTCGTCAATAGCCGCTCTGATAGCGTGGCTGCTCTCAGGCGCGGGGAGATAACCCTCACAGCGCGCGAACATGGTAGCCGCCTCGAAAACATCTGTCTGCACATATGAAATAGCTTTGAAATATCCGTCATGATAAAGCTTAGAGATAATGGAGCTCATGCCGTGATATCTGAGTCCGCCTGCATGGTTTGCAGGGGGGATGAATCCGTTGCCCAATGTGTACATCTTCATCATGGGCGTAATTTTGCCTGTGTCACCGAAATCGTAAGCATATCTGCCTCTTGTTAAAGAAGGACAGCTTGCGGGCTCAACAGCAATAAAATCAATGTTGTTTTTGCCTTCGATCTTGTCAGCCATGAAAGGCGCGATGAGTCCGCCGAAGTTGGAGCCGCCACCGATACATCCGATGATTGTATCGGGTTTGATACCGTATTTGTCCATGGCGGCCTTTGTCTCAAGACCGATAACGCTCTGATGGAGAAGTACATGGTCCAGAACGCTTCCGAGAGCGTAACGGCAGTTTTCGGAAGTTACGGCCTTTTCAACTGCCTCAGAGATAGCGCAGCCAAGACTTCCGCCTGTTCCGGGGTTTTCAGCAAGGATTTTCTTGCCGACTTCTGTTGTTTCTGAAGGAGAGGGAATAACCTTCGCGCCGTATGTCTCCATAACAGCTTTTCTGTAAGGCTTCTGCTCTGCGGAAACTTTTACCATATATACATTCAGGTCAAGTCCGTAGAATCCGCATGCCATGGAAAGAGCTGTGCCCCATTGTCCGGCGCCTGTTTCCGTTGTCAGGGATGTAAGACCCTGCTGTTTTGCGAAGTACGCCTGAGGAATAGAGGAGTTGAGCTTGTGGCTTCCTGATGTGTTCGTTCCCTCGAATTTGTAGTAGATCTCAGCGGGAGTATCCAGAAGTTTTTCAAGATTGTACGCTCTTACCAAAGGTGAGGGACGGTACATTTTGTAGAAATCCTGAACATCCTGGGGAATTTCGATGAATTTGTCCGTTACGTTCAGCTCCTGATCAACACAAGCCTCGCAGAATACGGGAAGAAGGTCTTCCTTGACTACGGGTTTTCCTGTTGCGGGATTAATCATGGGATCGGGTTTTTCTTTCATGAACGCTTTAATATTTAACCATGCTTTGGGCATCTCGTTTTCTTCAAGGTAAATTTTGTAAGGGATCTTGTTTTCTTTCATGTTTGTTCCTTCCTTTCTGTTTTTATTATATTATTTACTCATGTCCCGAAGGACTTTTTGCCTGTCAGCGAAAAAACGAATTTTGTAAAATAAAAAACTCCTGTCTCTGCAATTAATGCAGGGACAGGAGATTATGATCTTCTGCGGTGCCACCCGGCTTGACTTAAAATAAAGTCCGCTCAGCGCATACATTCATATGCCAATCCTTTTAACGGTAGATTAATCCGTCATACCTACTTAAGAAAAACCTCTTTCGGTCTGCCCTCGCAAGTCCATTCGTCTTTTTCCATGCGCCGCCTCGCACCATCCGGCAGCTCTCTGAACCATTTCCGAAGATTACTACTCTTGTTCACAGGTTTCAAATTCGTTTTCTATGTTGTAACGAATTGTAGCACTTAAAATTTTTAATGTCAATAGTTTTTTTCAAAAATTTTTTTAAATTATTTTCCGATCCGCAACAAACTTTGCCTCGATGTTTCTGCCGTCGGAGAGGTAAATCAGTCTTTCAAGCCTTTCAAAAGGATTGAGAGACCGTGTGGTTTCCAGATTTTCTTCGTTCAGCGCAACTGCGGAGAATGTATATCCTTTTTTAAAGGACCCGCAGTCGCCGAAAAACCGTCCGCCGCCTTCCGTCGCAAGATAAAACGCTTCGGGGAAGGTGAGAGGCTTTGAGTTTTTGTCGACCAGTCTCCAGTAAAGCTTGGATGCCTGAATCGCGTCTGTCATTTCACGAAACATGGATAAGCTGGCTCCGCCTGCGCAGTCCGTTCCCAGTCCCATTTCCAGTCCGGCTTCAATATATTTTCTGACGGGAGCGATTCCGGACATAACATTTGCGTTGCACTGGGGACAGTGCGCAATGAAAATATTGTTTTCCTTCAGGAGACGGATTTCATCCTCCGAATCTGAGTACACGCAGTGAGCCATTACGGTTTTGTGATTTTTCCCGATTATTCCCGAACGCCTGTATGCGTCAATATATGATTCCGACTCAGGGCAGAGATTCTTAACAAGCTCGATTTCATCGGGATTTTCGGAAAGGTGGCTCTGAACGGGAAGGCCGTATTTTTCCCGAAGCGCAGAAAGTCCGTCCATAAGCTCGTCCGTGCATGAGGGAATGAACCGGGGTGTAATAACGGGTTTAACATTTTTGAAGCCTTTGGATTTTTCTATCCAGCTTTCGGTGGTCTCAAGAGAACCTTCCGTTGTCTCCCGAATATAATCGGGACAGTCTCTGTCCATGTTCACCTTGCCCACATATGCCTGAAGACCGCTTTTTTCCAGCTTTTCCATAAGAAGCAAAGTTGACGCTTCGTGAATTTCAGCAAACACGCAGGCTCCCGCAGTGGGACTTTTCACAAGCTGGTTCACGAAGATCTCATAAGCCTTTTCTGCATAATCAAGGTCCTCGAATTTGGCTTCTTCCGGAAACGCGTTTGCGTAAAGCCACTCCAGAAGCTCCATATCCATTCCCAGACCTCTGTACGCGAACTGGGAAGCGTGGGTGTGGAGATCGTACATTCCGGGAATTATGATCTTTCCCGAATAGTCATACACAGGCATATCGACAGGTTTTTTACTTGAAAATCCTTCAACGGCGCCGTCGGAGACCAGAAGATACTCCTCCTCGCAAAGCGCGAGAGTTTCGCGGTTTTCCGAATATATAAATGTTCCTTTTAACGCGAATTTATTGTTTTTCATAAGCAATTTCCTTAATTTAAAATGTATTTTTCTTAGATTATATATTTAAATTATTTATAATGAAAGATGGCCGGAAACTTTTTGGATAAAATTTACATTTTTCTGATTTCGAAAGGTTTTCAAAGGGGATAAATTTGGTATAAGTTACAATTTTCAACATAATTGCAGAAAAAATGTCCCGCAAATTTGGTTAAAAGGTATATTTTGTCCGTTTTGCGGAAACATATTTCTACATTTTGGATATTTGCCTTTTACGGACCTTTAATGTAAAATTGACTTGTGTATACAATATTTTAAGTCTTATGGCTAAACAAAAAAAGGAGGATGTTTTAATTATGAAGAAGAGACTTTTTGCAGTTCTTCTTGCCGGCGCAATGGCATTCAGCTTAGCAGCCTGCGGTTCCAAAGAAGAGGAAAAAGCAGCCGAGGCAGTTAAAGAGGCTGTAGAGGAAGTAAAAGAAGACGCAGAAGCAGACACAGAAGAAGAAGGTTCAGGGGTTACCCTTGACAACATCAAAATCGGTTTCGTTCACGTAAGTGACCCTTCAGACATGGGATACACATACAACCATGATAAAGGCACACAGAAAATGAAAGAAGATTTAGGATTAAGAGATGACCAGATTATCAACAAATACAACACTCCCGAAGGCGCAGAGTGCGAAACAGCAGTTCGTGAACTTGCTGAAGCAGGATGCAACATTATCTTCTGCACAAGCTTCGGACACGAAGATTACATGCTTTTAGTAGCAGAAGATTATCCTGACATTCAGTTCTGCCACGCTACAGGCTATCAGGCAGCAAGCTCAGGTCTTGACAACGTACACAACTATTTCGGACGTATTTATCAGGCTCGTTACCTTTCCGGAATCGCAGCAGGATTAAGGACCGAAACAAACAAATTAGGTTATGTTGCAGCTATGCCTTTTGCTGAATGTATCAGCGGATACACAGCTTTCTATCTTGGAGCAAAATCCGTAAATCCCGATGTAACAATGATGGTTGGATATACAAACTCATGGAATGACCCTACAGTTGAAGCTCAGGTTGCTCAGTCACTCATCGACCAGGGCTGTGACGTTATCGGACAGCACGCTGACTCAACAGCAACTCAGACAACAGCAGAAGCCAACGGTGTTTGGGGCGTAGGCTACAACTCAGACATGATCGCAGCAGCTCCCAACGCAGTTTTAACATCTGCTATCTGGGACTGGAGCATTTACCTTGAATACGCTGTAAACTGTGTAGTAAACGGCGAGCCTATCGCAGTTGACTGGTGCGGTTCTTACGAAGAAGGTATGGTAGGACTTTCCCCTCTTAACGAAAACACAATCGCAGAAGGAACTCAGGAAGCAATCGATGCAGCTTCTCAGCAGCTTCTCGATGGTTATGAAGTATTCTCCGGTCCTCTTTACGATGCAGACGGCAACGTACTTGTAGAGGAAGGCGACTTCTATCCTGAAAGCGGCGAAGCAAGCGCTCCTTCATGGGATAAGATTATCGATGGTATCACAATCCTTGGATAATAAATAAAAAATCAAATACTGAATTTTTGGGTTCTCATTCTTTTGGGTGAGAACCTTTTTTATTTTGAAAACCTGACTGTCGGCTCCCGAAAAATTTCCCCGACAAAAACCAACAGCATTATTGTAATCAAACCTCTTAATATGGTATACTAAACACATATTTTAAAACTGCAAAAAAATTCATTTCAGTCAAATTTGAGGCAAAACGGGAGGGCAAAAATTTATGGAACCGGTTAATGCCATAGAATTAAGGAATATAACAAAGAGATTCGGAAATATTGTCGCCAATAACAAAGTAAATCTGGACATCCGCCGAGGTGAGATCTTATCTCTTTTAGGCGAAAACGGAAGCGGAAAAACCACTCTTATGAATATGATTTCCGGAATTTACTTCCCTGATGAGGGTCAGATTTTCGTAAACGGAGAAGAGGTCACCATAGCATCTCCTAAAGACGCTTTTGACCTGGGCATAGGTATGATACATCAGCATTTTAAGCTGGTTGACGTGCTTACAGCCGCCGAAAACATAATTCTCGGCCTTGAGGGAGAAGGAAGACTCAACAAAAAGAGTGTTTCCAAAAAAGTAAGAGAAATCAGCAGCAAATACGGATTCAATATTGATCCGGAAAAGAAAATATACGATATGTCCGTATCTGAAAAGCAGACAGTTGAAATCGTAAAGGTTCTTTATCGCGGAGCGGATATCCTCATACTGGACGAGCCTACGGCGGTGCTGACGCCTCAGGAAACGGACAAGCTTTTCGAAGTGCTGAAAAATATGAAAAACGACGGCAAAGCTGTAGTTATAATAACCCACAAGCTGAATGAGGTTATGGCTATCTCAGACAGGGTATCTGTACTGAGAAAGGGCGAGTACATAGCCACAGTTGAGACAAAAGACACAGATCCTCAGCAGCTTACGGACATGATGGTGGGCAGAGCGGTCAGTCTTGATATCGACAGACCTGATGTAAAGGATCCGGAAGACAGGATAATTGTTAAAAACCTTACCTGTATCAACAATGAGGGTGTAAAAACCCTTGACGATGTAAGCTTCATAGCGAGAGGCGGCGAGATTCTCGGGATTGCGGGAATTTCCGGAAGCGGACAGAGAGAGCTTCTGGAATCCATTGCGGGCATGGAACGCGTGAAATCCGGCGAGGTTTACTATGTACCGCCAAAAGAGGATAAAAAGGTTTCCCTCATAGGTAAAACGCCTCTGGAAATCAGGAATTTAGGTGTTTCTCTTTCCTTTGTTCCCGAGGACAGACTGGGAATGGGTCTGGTAGGCTCCATGGATTTGGTTGACAATATGATGCTTCGAAGCTACAGGAAAGGCAAAGGCCCTATGGCGGACAGAAAAGCTCCCAAAAAGCTTGCGGAAACCATTGTAGAGCGTCTGGAGGTAGTAACTCCCGGAGTTTTCACTCCCGTAAAGAACCTTTCCGGCGGTAATGTACAGAAGGTGCTGGTTGGAAGAGAGATTTCATCATCGCCTACGGTTTTGATGGCGGCATACGCTGTCCGCGGACTGGATATCAACTCATCCTACACCATATACAGACTGCTGAATGAACAGAAACAGCAGGGTGTAGCCGTTATTTACGCCGGCGAGGACCTGGACGTACTTCTTCAGCTCTGCGACAGGATACTTATTCTTTGCGGAGGCAAGGTAAGCGGAATCGTTGACGCGAGACAAACGACCAAAGAAGAAGTCGGCCTTCTGATGACACACTTGAAAGCAGGTGCTGCTGAATGAAAGATGAAATTGTAAAAAAACATAAAGAACCGTTTGTGCGTATAGCTAAACGTACTGATATATCTCCGAGAAGAGCGTGGATTGTGCGTATTGTGGCAATACTTCTTGCGTTGTTTGTGGGAGGAGTAATAATCTCCTCACTGGGTCACAATCCATTCAGCGTATACGGAGAGCTTTTGAAAGGCTCCCTTGCCTCTCCTACGGCAAGACGCGAGACCATAAAAACATTCGTACCCCTTTTGGGAGCTGCAATCGCCATAGCTCCGGCTTTCAAAATGAAGTTCTGGAACATCGGCGCAGAGGGACAGATCCTTGCGGGAGCTATCGGAGCAAGCTACTTCGCTCTGTTCCATTCGGATATTCCCCATGTGCCTCTTCTTATAATAATGTTCATAGCGGCGGCTGTGTGCGGAGCCATAGTAGGTGTTATCCCGGCGCTTTTCAAAGCGAGATGGGAGACAAACGAGACCCTGTTCACACTTATGCTCAACTACATAATTCTGGGTATTGTAAAATACCTTATGAACGGTCCCTGGAAGGATCCTACAAGCGGATTCCCCAAAATCGCCATGTTCGAAGCCTCTGCAAAGCTTCCCAAGGTCCTGGGCGTTCATATTGGCTGGATAATCGTTCTGGTATTTGCGGTTTTGATGTTCTTCTACATGACGAGAAGCAAACAGGGTTATGAGATTGCCGTTGTGGGCGAAAGTGAAAAAACAGCAAAATATGCCGGAATGAACGTATCCAAAATAATCATCAGAACCATGATTATTTCCGGAGCCATTGCCGGAATCGTAGGATTTTTCTCCGTTGCGGGCGCGAACTACACCTTAAACGAGAATACTGCCGGCGGAGTGGGATTTACAGCTATCACGGTAGCGTGGCTGGCAAAACTGAATCCATTCGTAATGATAGGTATATCCTTCGGACTTTCAATTCTGACCAAAGGATCGAACACAATTCAGACGGCATTTAAAATACCTAAATCCGTAGCGGAAATAATAACGGGAATGATTCTTCTTTTCATCCTCGGCTGTGAGTTCTTCATTAACTATCGTCTTGTATTCAGAAGCAGAAAGGGGGAGTAAATAATGGGTAATATTATAATGAATCTTATTGTAGCTGCCGTTTTGGCAGGAACTCCTCTGCTTTTCGGAACACTGGGCGAAATCCTGACAGAGAAATCAGGAAACCTTAACCTGGGTGTTGAGGGCATGATGTTTATGGGCTCCATCGCGGGTCTTGCGGGAGCCATGAAATATGAGGCTGTTGCGGCAAATCCCAGCGGAAGCGTAGCTGTTTTAGTGGCGATTATATGCGCATTCGGATGCGGAGTCCTTGGAGCGCTGATTTACAGCATCATAACCGTTACACTTCGCGCCAATCAGAACGTAACCGGTCTTGCGCTGACTATTTTCGGAACCGGCTTCGCTAATTTCTTTGGTGAGGTTCTGGGAAACAATGCTGGCGGATATGCCGCTGTTGGCGATGTTGTAAAGGCAGGCTTTTCAAATGTGAATATTCCTGTGCTGTCGTCCATACCTGTGATAGGCAGGCTGGTATTTTCCTATAACTCACTGGTTTATGTGGGAATAATTACCGCCATAATCATAGCCGTGCTTCTGAATAAAACCAGAATCGGACTGAACCTCCGGGCTGTGGGCGAAAACCCTTCGACAGCTGACGCGGCCGGAATAAACGTAACAAAATACAAATACCTGGCAACCTGCATAGGCGGCGGAATCTGCGGAATCGGCGGAATGTATGTTTCCATGGTAACCTGCTCCGGCATATGGGTACATAACTGCGTAAGCGGCAAAGGCTGGATCGCCGTAGCATTGGTTATATTCGCAATCTGGAGACCCAAAAGGGCTCTTCTGGGCGGACTTATTTTCGGACTGCTTTCAATCATGCGTCTGTATATTCCACTCAAAATCCCCATGCAGATTTACGATATATTCCCTTATATAGCAACAATTATCGTGCTTATCGCCATAAGTCTGAGAAGAAAAAGAGAGAACCAGCCTCCTGCAAGTCTGGGATTGGCGTACTTCAGGGAAGAAAGATAAATCAGGCTGAATTAGTAAAATTTTATAAAGATTTTCAAAGGATACCGGCAGTTTTCGGTATCCTTTTTGTGTATTTATTTGTGTTGACAAATATTGATGGCAAAGGCATTTTTAAATATAATTATTCAGGGTTATGTTTAATAAAACAGTTTAAATATGTATATTTGTATTACTTAAGGATTAAAAACCGACAGACAATGGAGAACATCATGATAAAAGGAAAATACGCGAAATGGAAAGGGTTACTGGCCTTAACTCTCGCAGCCGCCTTTTGGGCCGGTCCGGCCGGCGTCCTTACGACTCTTGCGGAAGAGACCGCGGAGGAATCCGTAATTCTGGAGGTGTCCGAAGGGGAAGAGGATGAAGCGGAAGAGATTTTTGCTCTAGAAGCGGAGGAAAACTCCATATTCGGAGAGGTGTATTATTTGGAAGAAGACCCCGAGGCGGCTGAAACGGATTCGGGAAATGCGGCCGAAGAAGCTTCCGGGGAAGAGATTCCCGTTGAGCAAAAAGCGCCGGAGATTACACTTTCCCAGAGAAATTTAAACATTCCCAAGGGAAAATCGGCAAGACTTTATGCGGAAATTTCAGACGAAAAACCCAACGAGACAATAATCTGGAGTTCGGCAGATTCAAAAACAGTAAGCATAGATACAGAAGGCACAATAACGGCTCTCAAGGAAGGCATGACAGTTGTATACGCGTCCCTGGACGGACAAAACGTAACAGCTTGCAATGTAACGGTTACGGCGGAAAATGAGTCAGCTATGGAGCTTTCGGCATCCCAGCTTGAAATGAAGGCTCTTTCAAAAGCCTTTATCACACTGGTATATACGCCTGATGAGAGCGGAGAAGCCGTTTTATGGACTTCATCAAATCCCAGTGTGATATCTGTGGACGAAAGAGGAATGGTTAAGGCCAATTCGGCAGGAAAAGCCACAATTATAGGCCGCAGGGGAGAGAGCGCCGTACAATGCGATGTAAAGGTCCTGTTTTCCGACATCAGGGAAGGCAAGTATTATTACGGTCCTGTGTACTGGGCGGTGGATAAAGGCTTTGTAAGCGGCAAATTCCCTGAATTATTCGCTCCCGATGATATATGCACCAGAGCCGAGGCTGTTACAATGCTCTGGAGAGCCAACGGAAGCCCTTATCCTTCAAAAGGTTCCAAATTTACCGATGTATCCATGAGAAGCTATTATTATAACCCTGTGTGCTGGGCGTGCGAGAACAATATTATTTCCGGTACGGGAGATGATACATTCAGCCCTCATAAAACCTGCACAAGAGCGGAAATAGTGACCATGTTCTGGAGATGCAGAAGACAGAAACCTCAGCCCAAGGAGCTTTTCAAGGACGTAGAGCATAACTATTCATATAACGCTATTATCTGGGCGGCAGAAAACAATATCGTTTCCGGAATGGGAAACGGAAAGTTCAAGCCTGACGAACCCTGCACAAGAGGACAGATTGTTACCATGCTTTATAACGCCGATGCAGGCGGATATTACAAGCTGGACAAGAGCGTATGGCAGCTGAATTATCCCGAAGCGGAGGCTGTGCTCAATGAGGTTGGCTGGGATTTGCGACAGGCCTTCAACTGGTCGGCAAGTCTGACCTATTACGGAAACGGAGCGGCGGATATGCCGGACGAGCCTTCTCCCGGAACGGAATGGTTCGCGGATTTCGGATTTAAGAACCATAAGGGCAACTGCTATGTAAAAGCGGCAACATTCTACGAAATGGCGGCATCTTTGGGATACGCTCCCAGACAGATCACCGGAGAGGTTCCCCTGAGAAGAGGCGGAATGGGTCCTCACTCATGGATAGAAATAGATATTTACGGAGAAACATTTGTATACGACCCGGAAAAGGGTTACACCGGATTTAAATTCAAATACGGACAGTCCGGAACATGGCGCTACACAAACTACAGTCCCATGCAGACAGGCCGGTCGGAATAAGAAAATTACAGAATGAGGAGAAATAAAATGCGCAAGATAAGAATAATCATGATTTTATGCCTTCTGCTTTCAGCATCGCTGATTTTTACAGCATGCGGAAAGGAAGAGGTAAACGAAGCCGCCGAAGCGGTTGAAGAGGCGGCAGAAGAGGTTTCCGAGGAAGCCGAAGAGGAAATTATCCCCATAATTGAAAACAGAACAGGCAGACCCATAACTTCCGCACAGATTCTTTCCGAGAATGGAGAAGTTCTGGATGAGGCGGATATTCCTGAGCCTGTTAATGACGGAATGTCTTTTGAGATACCTTTTGACGGCGAAGAGGAAGCCTATGACGTGAAAATTATATTCGAAGACGGTTCAGAGGTGGTAATTCACGAAGTTCAGTTAAGCGAACTGGTTGAAGGCTGTATTATGTCGGAAGATGAAAAAGCGGAATTTGCCTATATTTTGAAGGATGGAACAGAAGGCGGTTCAAGAGGCCTCACTTTGCAGAATCTTCCTGAGGAAGACGAGCCTGAAAAAGAGGAAGCGGTTTCCGCACCTCCGGCAGCGAACAACAATCAGAACAGTAACGCTCCTGCTCCCGCGGCACCTGCGCCTGCGCCTGAACCCGAACCTGCGCCGGCAGCTGAGCCTGCTCCCGAACCGGCACCTGCGCCTGCGCCTGAACCTGCTTCAAACGACGGCGGAAATGACGATGGATGCATAGGAGATGAAGGGCTTGTATACTGATGCGCCAAAAAGTCTGAAAGGCTATACCTACCTGCGCGTGGCGGCATGTATAGCCATAATAAGCCTTCATACAGCCAACGCGGCGGAGATACTTTATAGGGATGGTTTAAGCCTGTTTCAGCGTTCAGCGTCCCTTACGCTGGTCTACTGCCTTATGTGGGCTGTTCCGTGCTTTGTAATGGTCAGCGGCGCGCTGCTTCTAGATTCGGAAAAAGAAATCACCCTTCAGAAGATTTTCAATAAATATTTCTTCAGGATCATGGGCGCATTAATTGTTTTCGGACTGATATACAGAGCTTTTGACATAGGCATGAACGGTGAGGTCTGGGGTTTTCTCCCTGTGTTAAGCGGTATCTGGAAGGTTTTCAAAGGCGAGAGCTGGGCCCATTTGTGGTATCTGTATCTGCTTCTGGGATTGTATCTGCTTTTGCCGTTCTACCGTATGGTCGCAAAGGAGAGCACAAGGGAACAGATGCGGTATTTACTGCTGATTTATGCAATATTCCTTTCGTTCCTGCCGCTTACCCGTCTGGCGGGAGTAACAAGCGGATTTTATATCCATGTGTACGGGATATATCCCTTCTATTTTTTCGCGGGATACGCCATAAGCAAAGGATATCTTCAGATGCCGAAGATTACTTCGGTAATCCTTCTGATCGTAAGCACAGCAGTCATTATTATCCTGAGCAGACTGCGGTTTTATAACGGGGCAGAATGGCTGGACGGTCTTCTTACAAGCTATTCTTCGCCATTGGTAATTCTTCAGGCGCTTTCCATGTTCTCGCTTTTCGGCAGACTGAATAAACCTGCTGAAAACGCGGAAAAGCCAGCTTCCAAAAACATATTTACATTTCTGGATGACAACGGCCTCGGAATCTATCTCATACATATGATATTTATTCGCCTGACATTGAGATACATGGAAATAAATCCTTATAAAACGGGATTCCCGGGTTTTCTTGCGCTGGTAGTGATAAATCTGATTATTTCCTGCATTATAGCGTGGGCATTGAAGAAAATAAAAGGCCTGAGAAGGGTATTGTAAATCATTAATTGAATAACGATAAAAATAAAGCGGATTTGGTTTTACTTCATACCCAAATCCGTTTTTCGATTCACAAAAAAATGTTTCTGAATAGCAACAATAATTATAAGTTTCGAAATATTAAATATAGCCAGCAGCTTAAGAATTCTTGTGAAATTGCGAGGGCAAAAAGCTTAAATTTAGCCGATAACACATCTATTCACATTACATGGGGTCAAGGGACAGGTGCGCCTTTGGCGCAATGAAAAATGAAGCCGGGCTTCGCTCTGATGAATAATGAATAATTTTTGTCAAAATCCGCCTTCGGCAGATTTAATTTATGTGCTTCGTACTGAAGAATAAAATGTTTTGATGAAATTTGGCTTTTCGACCAGCTTGATATTAGCCTACAAACTACCCCTGCATACTACACGGGTCAAGGGATGAAATCCCTTGCGGGGTTCTTAGGGCAGAGATCACCCTAAAATGCTTCCGCTTCACTTTGTTTCGCTCCGGCATTTCAGGGAACCCGAAAGAGCCCCTGAGCCATTGGAGAGTCCTCACACTTTATACTTATCCTTTATATAAGAGGCTATGCTGTCGAAATCCCGGAATATAGTCTTTCTGTTGACCCCGATATTATCCAGGGACCTCATTATCTTTTCCTTGTTCTTGATCTCAAACCTGATATCCGTAGTCTGTATCTTCTGGCTGAGAAGAAACCTCTTGTCCCCTTCGGGATTAAGGTATGATATATATAACTGATAGAAGAAAAATCCGTTCTGGGATTTCCCTCTTTCAAAAGCCATAATGGGCCGGTAAATGAAATTGGGGAAGAAATCGAAAGAAGGTATCTGCACGCCTGTGGACCGCGCCAGAATGAAAAAGAGCTTTGCCAGCGACAGAAAAGCGATCACAACAATGTCACAGCCCTTCATCTTTTCCGAAGGTATCGTCTTGTCAATATGCGATATATAGCTTGCCACAGAAAACGGATCGATCTGGTATATCGGCTTTCTGAGCTCAGCCTCCAGACTGAGGAAAAGCTCCGAAGCGAATAATATATCCATATCCCCGAAGGCGTTTAAATAGGCCTTAATAAGATTTCTGCAGCATAAAGCGAACTTCTTCGGGAAGTTTTCCGAATACTCGGTAAAAAGCGGTATGAAATCGAGGATCCCTTCATTATCTTCAATGAATAAGTCGTTGAGAATGGTCTTATGCCCGCGGTTATGTATAAGGTTGGTTATATCAATGTAATCGTTGTCGAAAAGATACATATATCCCGTATTGTTGGTCTTGTCCTCACAGGCGAAAAACAGCGCGATCAAAGGCGATGACGTCACGTCCAGAAGATTTGTGGGTATGCCGTAATGCTGCGCGAACGCCGGAAAGTCCGATTTCTGCATCTCGGAAAGCTTTTGCGCCGTCTCCATGTAAAATTCCTGGAGCATATTCAAAAAGGGATATTCTTTACTGCTTGTCCAGCCGTACTCATATGGTCTGAGGGCGGAAGAGGTCAGTTCCTTGAATTTCTCCTGCTCCCCGCGGTAAAAATACCTGTCGGACGGATAAGATTCGATGATTTCTATAAAGCTTTGCAATGAATCTACTGACAAAATGTTCATCGTTAATTCTCCTTAATGTGCATATGAGAAAAATTTGCTTCCAAAATTAAATTCATTATACCACATTTTCGAAAAAGGTTCATTCTTTTTGCTCCATTGTGTTTTTGCGGCGAAAATGATATTATAAAGCAGAATAGAGGTTGTATATTATGAAAAAAATAGATACAAAAAACGCAGTGGGCCATGTGCTCTGCCACGATATTACAAGAATAGTAAAGGATTCCTTCAAGGGACCTCAGTTCCGGAAAGGCCATATAATTACGGAAGACGATATTCCCATGCTTCTTTCCATGGGCAAGGATCACGTTTTTGTCTGGGAGAAAAAAGAAGGCTTTCTCCACGAGGATGAGGCCGCAGAGAGGCTTCGCGACATCTGTTTCAATGAGAATATGTCCGCGTCTGCGCCTAAGGAAGGTAAAATCGAGATAAAATCGGAGATTGACGGTCTTTTCGTTATAGATACGGAAAAGCTTTTCGCCATAAATATGCTGGACGAAATAATGATAGCTTCAAGGCATTCCATGAGCGCCGTGAAAAAGGGCGACAAGCTTATAGGCACGAGAGTTATTCCTCTTGTAATTGACGGGAAAAAGCTGGATGAAGCGGAAAAAATCGCAGGCGAGGGACCCATAGCGCAGGTCATTCCCTACAAAATAAAAAAAGCGGCTGTCATAACCACGGGAAACGAGGTGGCGTCCGGCAGGATTAAGGACGATTTCACGCCGGTAATCATTGAGAAGCTGTCGCTGTTCGGGGTAGAGGTCGTGTCCCATGTTATTACGGACGACGGCATTGAAAACATAAAAAACGCGCTGGATAATATGCGGAAAACGGATGCGGAGCTCATACTCTGCACAGGCGGAATGAGCGTTGACCCCGACGACAACACTCCCGGAGCAATCAAGGAAAGCGGAGCTGAGATAGTTACCTACGGCGCGCCTGTTCTGCCCGGAGCAATGTTCCTTCTGGGATATTACGAAGGAGGACTTCCGGTAATGGGTCTTCCCGGGTGCGTAATGTATGCCGATACAACGATTTTTGATATAATTCTCCCCAGGATTCTTGCGGGAGTTAAGGTTGATAAAAAAGATATTGCAGTTTTGGGAAACGGCGGGCTTTGTCTCGGATGCGATGAGTGCCGTTACCCTGTGTGTCCTTTTGGTAAATAAGGAGGTCTTATTATGAAGAAAATATTGAGCGCGGCGCTGATTCTGTGCCTGTCTCTGGGCATTCTGGCAGGCTGTGACAAGTTTGAGAAAACGGAAATGGAATATAAGGAAATAGTGGTATTCGCGGCGGCTTCCATGCAGGAAACCCTTTCGGATATCGCCCAAAAATATACGAAAAACCACGATGGCGTTGAAATTGTTTTTAATTTTGACTCCTCGGGAACTTTGAAAACCCAGATAGAAGAGGGAGCGGAATGCCATGTGTTCGTTTCCGCGGCCCAGAAGCAGATGAACGAGCTGGACGATAAAGGACTCATAAATTCCGAAGACAGATTCAATGTTGTCTCAAATAAATGCGTACTTATTGTTCCGGCGGGAAATCCTGCGAAAATCAAAGGCTTTGACGATGTTGCGTCAGGCAGTTTTACACTTATGTCCATGGGCAATTCCGATGTTCCGGCGGGACAGTACGGCCAGCAGGTTCTGGAATCTCTGGGCGCGTGGGATAAGCTGAACGCGGATGGAAAGCTCACTTTTGCTTCAAATGTCAGGGAGGTCCTTGCACAGGTGGAAGAAGGAGCCGTGGACTGCGGAATAGTCTATTCCACGGACACAATGGTTTCCGGCAATAAAGTCGAGGTGATCGCTGAGGCTCCCGAGGGAAGCCACGATGACATTATATATCCCGCGTGCACCATTGCGGGTGCAGACAACTATGACGAAGCAAAGGATTTTCTTGAATACCTCAGATCCGGGGATGCCAAAGGCATTTTCGAGAAGGCAGGATTTTCAATACCCGAATAAATGAACGGAGAGTATCATGGACTGGTTTCCCTTATACAATTCCATAAGGATCTCGGTCATATCCACAGCGGCGACCTTCTTTCTGGGGATTCTGGCGGCTAAAGCCGTTTGGAGGCTCCCTGTTTGGCTGAAGGGTCTTTTTGACTGCGTATTTACGCTGCCTTTAGTTATACCGCCAACGGTTGTGGGATTTTTCATGCTGAAGGCTATGTCGCCAAACAGTCCCTTTGGGGCATTCTGGAGCGGCGCCTTTGGTCTGCGTCTTGTAATGACGTGGTACGCGGCGGTTTTTGCCGTTTCCGTAATCATTTTCCCGCTTATGTACAGGACTGCGAGGGGAGCTTTTGAGGCTCTTGATTACGATTTGGTAAACGCCGGAAGGACTCTTGGAATTTCAGAAAGATACATATTCTGGCGGATAGTAGTTCCCTGCGCCAAAAAAGGCCTCATCGCCGGAGTGATCCTCTCCTTTGCAAGAGCTTTGGGCGAATACGGCGCCACGAATATGGTTTCGGGCTATACTCCGGGACGTACGGCGGCCATCTCCACAACAGTCTACCAGCTTTGGCGTGAAGGCAACGAGACCCTTGCCTATAAGTGGGTTTTAATCAACATCGCCATCTCCCTCATAATACTTGTCATTTTGAATATCATGGAGAAAAGACGGGAAAGGGGGAGAGCGTAAATGTCACTGGAAGTCAGTATAAAAAAGAAATTCAAAGGATTCTGTCTCAACGAGGATTTTGAAGCCGGCGATACACTGGGCATTTTGGGCGAGTCGGGAAGCGGAAAGACCCTGACTTTGAAGTGTATTGCGGGAATCATAAAACCCGACAAGGGTAAAATCATCCTCAACGGAAAAACGCTTTTTGATTCCGAAAAGAGGATAAATCTTCCGCCTGCGAAGCGCAAAATCGGCTATATGTTCCAGAATTACGCCCTTTTTCCCAATATGACGGTGGAGGAAAACATATTCGCGGGCATGGACACTCCCAAAGAGAGAAAAGAGCTGATTTTGAGCAGGATTCTGCCGTTTTTCGGACTGGAGAGCGTGCGGAAAAAATATCCCGGCGAAATCTCAGGAGGAGAGGCTCAAAGATGCGCACTTGCAAGAATAATCGTGAGAAAACCGGATCTGATTTTACTGGACGAACCGTTTTCGGCTCTGGACAGCTTCCGGAAATATACCATAGAGGACGAGCTTTTCGAGATTCTGGATAAGCTTGAAATTCCCGTTATTCTGGTGTCTCACGATAAAAACGAGATATACAGAAGATGTCGGGAGGTCTGCGTTTTAGATAAGGGCAAAAGTCTTGGAATTAAGCCGACAAAAGAGCTTTTCGCGAATCCAGGCTTCGTCAGCGAAGCAAAGCTGATAGGAGTAAGGAATTTTTTCAAAGTAAACCGTGTTTCCGAAAACGAAGTGGATGCGCCTGAACTGGGCTTGACATTAAACTGCAGTAAAGACTGCGATTTTATAGGCATAAATCAGAAGGATCTGCGTTTTTCGGCAGAAGGGGAAATTACCATAGAAGGCGAAGTATATTCCGTGACGGAAGACAGGGATGAAAACATAATCTGTGTTAAGGCAGGCGGAAAGAAAATTTTCGCAAGCGCCGAGGATAAGGAGAAAACCTTCGAAACCGGCGAAAAAATCACTCTTTCCGTGGACAGAAATAAAATACTTTTCCTCAGGGATTCGGTTTATTGATTGCTTTTGGCGGAATAAGCGTTTATAATAAAAATGTACAGAAAAATCAGGATTTTAAAGAAGAGAGGATAAATTATGGAAAATATAAATGAACTTATGGACAAAGCTGAGGAGCGTGCGAGATATAATTTCAGAAACGGACTGAACTGCGCCGAATCTGTTGTGCAGTCCATGATAGACATCGGCCTTGTGACACTGCCTCCCGAGTTTGTGGCAACAGCGTCGGGCTTCGGCGGCGGAATCGGACACACAAGAAATATGTGCGGAGCGATTTCCGGATGTCTTATGGCGGTTTCGTCCGTTAAAGGCAGAAAAAATCCCTTTGCAAAGGAGACTTTGAAGGAGCGGTTTGACGAGCTAAATGGAGAAGACGGAATATATCCCTTTTTCGCGCGCATGGTTAAGGAAGTGGAGGACAAATACGGAACCCTTATCTGCAGGGAACTGACTAAGGAATTCGCCGATTTTGCCTCAAAGGAGAGAAAGGGAAGCTGCATGGAGATCACAGCGTACTGCTCAAGGCTGGCTGTGAAATATATCTGCGAATAAAAATTCGGGAGTAGGATAAAGCCTGCTCCCTTATTTATTGCCAAAACGGGTCACATATACTTTTTCCGATATTCCTCGCTGTGCTCAATAAGACAAATCCTTACCCCGTTGGGATCCTGAATGAATACCTGACGTCCAACAGTTGTGGAAACAATTTCACCCAAAGGTTTACAGCCTTTTTCCCTGAGTGCTCTGAGTACCTCATCCAGGTCATCAACATCCGTACCGACGGAATAAAGCCCTACGGGAAACATCTCCGATTCTATTAGCTCAACACAGGCTCCGCCGGGACTCTCCATAATAGTAATCCTCGCCGCAGGCAAATCCACATGATAGCCTTCGGAAAAGCCCAGTACATCTCTATAAAAAGCTGCTGATTCATCAAGATTTTTCACAATCATAGTCGAATACTGAACCGAAATTCTCATAATATCCCTCCTGACGGTTTGATTATAGTATGATTTGATACATTGGTCAAATATTTGGCTGTATGAATGACCCGGAAAATCTGAACATAGCCGATAATATTGTGCCAAATATTATTTTGGGTCAAGGGACCGGGGACGCCTTCGGCGCAATGAAGTTTGCTTCGCAAATGAAGGAATGAAGCCGCTTCGCTAATGAAGCCGTCCCCTTTGTGGGACTAATTAAGGTCAGAATCCGCTTTGCGGATTCAATGAAGTGCCTTCGGCACAAAAGAGATTTGCATTTTTCGCAAAAGCTCCACCCGTCATTCCCTTCTGGAATGCCACCCTCCTCAAAGAGGAGGGCTTATAAGGCTCCCTCTTTGAGGGAGATGTCAACTTTAGTTGACTGAGGGAGTTATTCAGCCGATAACCTTCTCTTGCATATTATATGGGGTCAAGGGGCGAAGTCCCTTGCGGGGTTCTTAGGGGAAGCGCCCCTAAGCCGCCGGAGGCACATGGATTTTTAAGGCAGAGCCTTAAGCGGGTTCTCAGGGCAGGGACCTGAGCCGCCGGAGGCACATGGATTTTTAGGCTATAAAAAAAGACGGTACAATGTGTACCGTCTTTAATCTTAAGCTCCAATTTGGAGCATTTGTATTTAATTTATCAACCTGCGGTAACTTCCTCAGCAGGGGTTTCAGATGCGGGAGTCTCTTCAGCGGGAGCTTCCTCAGCAGGAGTTTCAGCTACGGGAGTTTCTTCAGCAGGTTCTTCTTCAGCAGGCTTTTCATCTACGGGAGCAGGAGTAACTGCTGTCATTTTGCTTAAGCGGTTAAGAATAGCTGCGAGCTGAGCTCTTGTTGCTGTATCTCTGGGCGCTAATTTTCCGTTGCCCATGCCTGAAATGAGGCCTGTGCCTACTGCCCATTCTACACACTCACGAGCCCATGAGCCAACTTCACTGCTGTCTGTGAATTTGCTGAGATCGTCTTTCTTTGTAAGGTCATATCCTTTGTATTCAGCATATTTGTAAATAAATCTTGCAAGTTCCTGACGTGATACGATCTGGTTGGGTCTGAAATCGCCTTCGGGATATCCTGCTGCGATGTCTTCAGATGATGCCCAGATAACAGCGTCTGAATACCATTCGCCTTCTTTTACATCGCTGTAAAGGTTTTCGAAATCAACCTTAGGTGAACCTTCCATACGATAAAGGATTGTTACGATCATTCCTCTTTCGGTGGAGAGGTTGGGACCGAATTTGCCTTCGCCGATACCGCTGATATAGCTTTTTTCGTACATTTCGATAACATCGTTATAGAACCAGTCATTAGGATTGATATCGTTGAAAGGACCTTCGGGTTCCTGTACGGGAGGCTGGTTAGGTACATTGGGTTTATCTTGGTCGCTTGCCCATTTAGCATAAAGTGTTACATCGCCGCTAATTTTGAATTTTTCATCAGCGGGTTTTGTGAATGCTGAATCGTAGTACCAGCCTAAGAATTTGTCGTTATCTTTTTCTGCTTTGTAATCGGCAGGGTTGACCTCTGTATCAGGTTTATCCCAGCCGGATCATCGTGGGCTGCGACGAAAAGAGCAGGGAAAAGGCGGAGGTGTTCGCCCGCCTTCTGCAGGAAGGTGCGGAAAAGCCGGATGTGGACA
>JAFWDD010000017.1 GCA_017534115.1 Bacillota bacterium
AAAAGATATATTTGGAACCGGCTAAAATAACTTTACATCAGAGAAAACAAATATCTTTCTTTTCACAAGACTTAAAGTCAGGGTCGGGAGGAAAACATATTGGTAATAAGAGAGGATTTTTATATAAAAGCGTCCAACGGAGGGCATAATCTTTTTTCTGCCTACTGGCTGGATACGGATCAAACTGAATTTAAGGGAATATTCCATATAGCTCACGGAATGGGAGAAGATATTCTGAAATATGACAATTTTGCCCAGGCTATGGCTCTGGACGGATATGTAGTCTGCGGGATGGATATGGCCGGACACGGGCGTTCCATAGATTCTCCCTTTGATTTCGGATATTTCGGAGAAGGAGAGGACAACTGTATGCTTATGGTTGACGATCTCTTTTATCTCATGAAAATAATGAAAAGCAGGTTCCCTAATGCCGCAAAGTATTTTATTATGGGGCATTCATTCGGTTCCTATCTGGTCAGAGAGTTTATGGTCCGCTACGGTAGGCATATTGATGGAGTATGTCTTATGGGTACGTCAGATGTTGTTCAGGGACTGGACGCCGCAGCGATGCTCTGCAGAGTCGAGATGGAAATTTTCGGTCCGAAATCAGAGGGAACGGTTATATTCAGAATGGGAATAGACTGGCTCAACAGAAAATTTATGCCCACAAGAACGGATTTTGACTGGATCTGCTCCGACGAAGCTGTTGTAGACAAGTATTTTGCCGGATCGGATAAAAAATTCGCGTTCACATACAGCGGATATATAAATGCCTACCATCTTGTTAAGGAGATTACGTCAAAGGACTGGTTCAGAAATGTCCGCAGAGGTCTTCCCATACTTATAATTTCAGGAGAACAGGATGCTCTGGGAGATTTCGGAAAAGGCATAAAAAGAGTGTATAACGGTCTTAAAAAAGCAGGCTGCAGAAAAGTTACAATGCATCTTTTCGCAGGCTGCCGCCATGAGCTTTTAAGCGAGAAAAGAAAAGCCGATGTCTACAAATATATTATAAACTGGACTGATAAACAGGTAATAAGAGATAATTGATTTATTATATAAACATAATAAAAAAATCGGGGAGGTGTAAATAAGCGTATGAATCTTGACATATCTTTGGATCTTTATAAAATATTCTGCGTTGTTGTGCGTACAGGCAATATGTCCGCAGCGGCAAAGGAGCTTTATATATCTCAGCCGGCAGTAAGTATGTCCATCAGACAGCTGGAGGACAGAATAGGCTCAAAGCTTCTGGTCAGGACCACAAAAGGAGTCAGAACAACTCCCGAGGGCAGCGTGCTTTACGAATATCTGGAGCAGGCTCTGAGCCTTATTAAAACCGCAGAGGAAAAGTATTCCGAAATGGTAAACATGGAAAAGGGAGAAATTAAAATCGGCGCCAGCGATACGGTAATCGCCAATTTCCTTATGCCATATATCGAGAAATTCTGCGATAAATACAGCAATATCAACATAAAGGTCACAAATAAAACTACATTTGAGTCTCTGAGGCTCCTGAAAAGTGGACAGGTCGACCTCTGTTTCATAAATCTTCCCGTAAATGAGGATAAGGATTTGGAAATAATCGAACTCATAGAGATACACGACTGCCTTGTAGGCGGACCCAAATACAAGGATCTTGCGCAGAAGGGAATCGAATTGAAGGATATAAAAAAATATCCCCTTATGCTTCTTGAGGACCTGAGCAACTCAAGACGTTTCCTGGACAGCTACGCCAAGGAAAATGGAGTTGTTTTCGAACCTGTGCTGGAGCTGGGAAGCAACGATCTGCTCTATGAATTCACAAAAATAAATATGGGTCTTACTTACGTTACAAGGGAATTTTACCATGAGCAGATCGAAAATGGCGAGATTTTCGAAATACCGGTAAAACCTCCCGTACCCAAACGTTCCATAGGTATGGTTAAGCTGAAAAACGTTGCTTTGTCCCATGCGGCGGAAGGGTTTGTAGATTTATTTGATATTAACGACTGATAAAAAGGAGAGATTATTTTGGAATCAAATGTTTCCCTTTGGAAAGACACAGGGTTGGTCCTTGAAGGCGGCGGAATAAGGTGTATTTACACCGCGGGAGTTCTGGATTTCTTCATAAAGAAAAAAATAGAGTTTCCTTATATTTGCGCTGTTTCCGGCGGAACATTCCACGCCATGAACTACATGACGGGCCAGAGAGGCCGAAGCCGGAATATAAATTTATATTTCTCAAAGGACAGCAGATATTTAAGCAAAAGACGCCTTTTGACTAAGGGCGATATATTCAATTTTGATTTTATATACGGAGAAATGGCGGAGGATCTGCTTCCCTTCGATTTTAAGGGATATATGGCATGTCCTCATGAGCTTGTTATGGTTACCACAAACTGTCTGACGGGCAAAGCCGAGTATTTCTACAAAAACAAAATGGACATGGAAGGCTCAAGGCTTGCCACAATAGCCTCATCCAGCATACCCCTTATGGCAAATATGGCTTATATTAACGGAGTGCCTTATATGGACGGCACCGAGGCTGACCCTATTCCCATTAGAAAAAACATAGAGGACGGATATAAGAAAAATGTGGTTATCCTCACAAGAAACGCCGGATACAGAAAAAAACCCGAAAGGCTGATGGAATTCATGGCGGAGAGGAAATACAGAAAGTATCCGAATTTTGTGCAAACCATAAAAGACAGGCCTCGGGTATATAATGAATCTCTGGATTTTCTGGAAGAAGAGGAAAAAGCGGGCAGAGCTTTTGTTTTCAGGCCTCAGAAGCCTGTTGAGGTTTCCAGAACGGAAAAAAACAAGAAAAAATTGGCGGCATTTTATATGGAAGGTTTTAATAATGCCAAAGAAAACTATGAAGAGCTTA
>JAFWDD010000018.1 GCA_017534115.1 Bacillota bacterium
GCCGACTCCGGAGCCGGAAATATTGGCGAAAATGTCTACGCGAAGCGTATCGTTTTCGGTCCCCAGCGAAGCGGGTTCTTAGGGTGCAACCCTAAGCGGGAGTGCAGGGGAGGTCGCCCCTGCATAGAGCAAACGCAAATTGTCGAGAATTTGCATTTTAACCCAATTATTTTAATGAATAGTGAATAATTACGGAAAGAATCCGCCGAAGCGGATTCTTTTAAAATGCTGAAAAATCAAGCTTAAACCACCATATATAATTTTAACCAAAAAAACCACGATTACGAAAAAATCTCCGTATATCGTGGTTTTCAAATTCATATTAAATTCCAAATACTATTTATCCAAAACTGCGTTTGTCTTATAAATCAGTGTCATAAGCCCGTCGGTAAGATGCACGTTCTCCACCGCAATGGACTTGGGCAGCTCCAGATCCATGGGCGAGAAATTCCAAATGCCCTTAATCCCGCATTCCACCAGCTTTTTGGCCGTGGCCTTGGCCTGGGTCTTGGGTATGGTCAGAATGGCGATGTCGATCTCGTTGTTCTTGATAAAGGCCTCCATCTTGTCCGCGTCATAGACCTCAATACCTCGGATGGTCATGCCGATAAGTCTGGGGTTTACGTCGAAAATACCCACAATCTTGAATCCGTTGCTCTCGAAATCGGTATAGTTCACCAGAGCCTGGCCAATGTTTCCGGCGCCCACAACAATCATCTTGTATTCCTTGCCGATTCCAAGTATCTTCTTAATCTCGTTGTACAAAAATTCCACGTTGTACCCGTATCCGCGCTGTCCGAAGCCTCCGAAATTGTTCAGGTCCTGCCTGATCTGAGAGGCTGTAATATTCATCTTTTCACTCAATTCTTTTGACGAAATTCTAACGATTCCCACATTGAGAAGGTCGCCTAAATATCTGTAGTACCTCGGAAGCCGTTTGATTACGGCAACTGAAATTTTCTTATTGTCCGCCATTTTGTCATTTCTCCTATGCACTCGATTAAGCCAGCAACTCTATAAGTATAACATTTAAAACAATTTATTGTCAATATATGCCTTCTATTTAACAAAATTTTCTGGTATTATAGTAATGATGACATTTACAAAGGAATGAATTTTTTATGATTTTTTCATGCAAAGATATAGAAAAATCCTACGGCACGGATATCATACTTAACAAAATATCCTTTAAATTAGAGGAAAAAGAGCATTTGGCCATAGTCGGAGCCAACGGCGCAGGCAAGACAACGCTCCTGAAAATAATAACAGGCGAGGAGCCTGCTGACGGCGGCGAAATATACCTGAAAAAGGATATTTCCGTGGGATATCTGCGGCAGAACATAAATATTGACTCAAAAATAACAATTTACGAAGAGCTGATGTCGGTTTTCGACGAAGTTTCCGCCATAGAAAAGGAGCTTTCAAAAATGGAAGCTCAGATGCGGGAAGTCTCCGGCGAAAGATTGAAAAGCCTCATGAAGACTTACGGGGAGCTTTCCCACAATTTCGAAGAATCCGGCGGATACAGTGTAAAAAGCCGTATCAGGGGAGTTCTTAAGGGTCTGGGCTTTGACGAGTCCGTATACGAAATGCCCGTGAATCTTCTTTCCGGCGGACAGCAGACCCGTCTCAATCTGGCGAAGCTTCTGCTCATGTCTCCCGATCTGCTCATTCTGGACGAGCCCACAAACCATCTGGACATCGAGTCAGTGGAGTGGCTGGAGGACTTTCTCAAGGGCTATCGGGGAAGCATTATGGTTGTGTCCCACGACAGGTTTTTCCTGGACAAAATCGCGCACAACGTGCTGGAGATCGAGAACCACAAAGGTCGGGTGTATTCGGGAAATTACACTAAATACATGGAGAAAAAGCGTCTCATATACGAGTCGGACCTGAAAGCATACGCCAATCAGCAGGCCCAGATCAAGCATCAGGAGAAGGTGATCGAGACCCTTAAATCCTTCAACCGGGAAAAGTCCATAAAACGGGCTGAAAGCCGCGAGAAAGCTCTCAGCAAAATCGAGCGGATAGAAAAGCCTTTCGCCGGACCGGAGAAGATCCGGCTGGCGTTCAAGACGGACGTGGAGAGCGGAAACGACGTGCTTTCCGTGCTGGAGCTTGCGAAATCCTTCGATGACACGCCTCTTTTCAAGAATATTTCCTTCGAGATTAAAAAAGGCGAGAAGGTTGCGCTCATCGGCAGAAATGGCATCGGCAAGACAACTCTTTTCAACATACTTCGGGGAAAAATCCTTCCCAACGGCGGACGGTTCAAGCTGGGTGTCAATGTGAATATGCGTACTTTTTCACAAACTGAGGCGGAAAACCTCTCAAATACCACGCCTTTTGAGGAGATTCTCAACGCCAATCCCAGATTCAGCGACCTGCAGGCGCGAAACGCTCTTGCGGCGTTCCAGTTCAAGGGCGACGACGTGTTCAAGAAGATTTCCGCTTTAAGCGGCGGCGAAAAAGGGCGTCTGGCTCTGGCGAAGCTCATGGTTTCGGGAGCTAATTTCCTGCTTCTGGACGAGCCTACGAACCACTTGGATATTTTCTCAAAAGAGGTACTTGAGGAGGCGATCCTCAGCTACGAAGGTACGGTGCTTTTTGTGTCACATGACCGGTATTTCATAAACCGCACAGCGGACAGGATAATAGAGCTCACGCCTGAAAAGGCTGATGTTTACGAGGGAAATTACGATTATTATCTTGAGAAGAGAAAGTTTTTCAAAAAGGTTATTCAAACAGAGGAGCCCAAGGCTGTTTCTCGGACCAAGGAGGACTGGCTGAAGCAGAAGGAGGACACGGCCAGACGGCGGAAGTACGAAAATCAGGTTAAGAAGGCGGAAAAGCTCATTGAGGACACGGAGGCCCGCATAGCGGAGATCGACAAAAAGATGTATTCCGACGAAGCGGCGGCGGATTCGGAGCTTTTGCGGAAGCTTTACGAGGAGAAAGAGGAGCTTGAGGAGAAGCTCATGGAGTACATGGAAGAATGGGAAAAGATAATGAACAATGAATTTTAGAATAATGAAACCCGCGATTACAGTAAGTTTTTTCAACTCGTAACCGCGGGCTTTTTGTTTGAAATATTCAAAAGGGAAGTTTTTTGATTTGCATTCAAGATTTTCGTCTGTTCAATGCCTTCGTCAAGGGGATCCCCCTTGTACCCCCTGTCAGAGCCCTGCTCCGACACCTCGCTTAAGGAGCACCTTAAGAATCCCGTGCTGGTGACCGAAAATGAGGCTCCGCTTCGCTCCCGCTGACCATTTTCGCCAATGTCCTGCCAGACACAGTCGGCCTTCGGCTCCATATAGATTAGCTTTTGACAAGACGGACTCGGGTGCTGACGAAAATGATTCGCTCCGACTCCCGCTCCGCTCAGACATTTTCGGGGAAAGCCCACAGCTAAAGAAATGGCTTTACCATCTGCCGCCTGCGCATCCGTCTGGTAGGATAATAAAATATATGAGCGCATGGCTCTTTGTTTTGGTGAGTGGACTTTTCGGCTAAAAATTCCGATTTTTGAGAACTTTGAACATAGCCGATAACCGTTCCTTACTTATTACACGGGTCAAGGGGCGAAGGGTACGCCTTCGGCGCAATGAAGTTTGCTTCGCAAATGAAGGAATGAAGGCGCTTTGCTAATGAAGCCGCCCTAAGGGCTAATTATTGTCAGAATCCGCCTGAAGTCTGATTCAATAAAGTGCCTTCGTCACGTAAAATAGTATGTGTTCCGGCTAAAAATTCGATTTTCGGCAGGTTAAAATTTAGCCGATAACTATCTTATACTTATTACACGGGGTCAAGGGGCGAAGTCCCTTGCGGGTTCTCAGGGCAGAGCCCTGAGCCGCCGGAGGCATATACTAAGCGCTTTTCATCTCCAGCCGCAGCCTGTCGGCGATCAGTGCGATAAACTCGCTGTTTGTGGGCTTTCCCTTGTGGTTGTTTATTGTGTACCCGAAAAGCTCGTCAATAGCGTCCACCTTGCCTCGGTTCCACGCCACCTCAATAGCGTGTCGGATGGCGCGTTCCACCCGTGACGGCGTGGTATTGCACTTCTTGGCGATGGACGGATACAGCTCCTTAGTGATGTAATTCAGAATTTCCATGTCGTTGACTGACATGATAATGGCCTCCCTCATATAATGATACCCTCTGATGTGGGCCGGCACTCCGATCTCGTGGAGTATCCCCGTTACCTTGGTCTCAAGGTCGAATCCAGCCGGCTCGGCCTGTCTTTCTCCGCCTTTCAAAACCTTGTTTTCCGGCAGTTTTCCGGACACCTTTATGTATATGAGCTGACGTATCCTCTCCGCCAGAGACTCCATGTCAAAAGGCTTCACCATATAATACTCCGCGCCCAGATCCATGGCCCGCTGAATGATTTTGTCCTGACTCATAGCCGACAGAATGATACACATGGGCTTGGGCTCCACGTTCTGCTTCTCCAGCTTTTCCAGCACACCCAGACCGTCCAGCCTCGGCATTATCCCGTCGATTATGGCCACCTGCGGCTTCAGATCCCGAATCTTGTTGTAGGTGTCCACGCCGTCGTAGGACGTCCCAACGACCTCCATGTCCTCCTGTTTATTTAAATAGCCGCTGATAACGTCGCAAAATTCCTTATTATCGTCTGCCAGTAAAAGTTTGATTTTCGCTGCTCCCATTTTTCTTACCTCCGTTAATAATATAAAATTACACAAAATGCAAAGTTTAGTGAGTAAAATTCCTCGATACGTATATATTGTATAACATAACTTCACAAAACGCAATATATTTGGATAAAACTCTCACGAAAAATTTAGACAGAAGACTACAATTTACCTTAAAATATTTTTGTAAAAACCGCCGCCGCAAAATGGTGTATCTTAAAAAATCTTCGAAAAGACCGGCTTATTCTGTCTCATATTGACAAGATTTGCCGTCCAATTTACAATATTTTTAGATTAAGCTCCCCAGAGCGGGGCGAAAGGAAGCGAGCAGCGTGAACAGTAAGACGGCATTTTTCAAATTCATGCTCATTATCGGGCTGATTTTGCTTTTCGTGTCATTTTTATTGAGAAATTCTATATTTTATAATGTTTTTCCGGCGGAGTTCATACTTTCCAGCTGGTATAACGTGCTTTGCGGCGGACTTTTCGGGCTGGGCGCAGGTATTTTCTGCATCAGCTCCTCGGCGGTGTTCACGTACAGCGAGGACCCGCGGAAGATGTATTCCGCCGACAAGGAGGAGCGGAAGCGGGAGTTTGACCTGAAGGAGAAGAAAACAAAGGCGAAAGCGGCGGCCGGCGAGGTGACAAACTGGGCGGTCCTGGCCTTTTCCTATGTCCTGCTTATGCTGAATATGCCTCTGTGGACCGTTGCAGGCGCGCTGATAATTTTCGGCCTGAATTATGTCGTGTGGGCCATATATGTGCGGAGATGATTGTGCCTCCGGCGGCTTAGGGCTCTGCCCTAAGAACCCGGTTTTTTACTTGGGGCTCTGCCCCAAACCCCGCAAGGGACTTCGCCCCTTGACCCGTGTAGTAAGTTAAGGGACGGTTATCGGCTA
>JAFWDD010000002.1 GCA_017534115.1 Bacillota bacterium
CATTTGTAAGTAAGCTTAAAAAGTCCATAATTACCCTCCTTAATTTTTGTCGATTTTTCTGCTAACCCTATTTTACTACAAACCACTGGGGATTTCACCAATTTTTTTATTTTTATTCAATAAATTTCATTTTAAAGAATAACGGAAGCGATGATTTTCGCCAGAGGATAGGCGGCGTTTAGCGCTTCTTCCCTGGAATTTGTCTGGGCTCCGACCTCTATTAAAGTTGATTTGGGGAGCATATGTAGACTGTACCGGTAGGCGTTGAGATAGATCTTTCGGGTGAACCCGGGATAAAGAGAGTTGGCAACCAGCTGGAAATTAAAGCTCAGGGCCAGATTTTCCTTTATGTAGGGATTGGGAAGAGAGGTGACCAGCTCCGGACCGTTCTCCGTGTTCAGAAGAGAAAGTCCGTTGAAAAACATTATCTGCGCAGTAGGCCGTCCGTCTATCTCCGTCACAAGATGAGTGCCTTCCCTGACTCCGTCTCTGTGCAGGTCTATAACCAGCTGAATTGAAGGATTCTGGGCAAGTATCTGGGTCACAACGGGCTCCATGCGCTCATACGCGCCTAAAATATGAGATTTTCCGTCCACAACATCATAAATTCCCTCGTGATGAAGACACTCAATTCCGTATTCTTCCTCAAGGATTTTGCACAGCAAAGACCCGACTCCCGCAATTCCCTCATCCAGCCCGAAAACCATGTTGCTGTCGGCGAAGCCTTCCTGGGAATGTGTGTGGAACACAAGAACCTTTGGCCCGGGTATTGTGTTGTCGATCTTCAGGTCGGTATTCAGAAATTCATCGGCATTGAAAAGCTCCCTTGTCATGGCCGTGCGTTTGTCCACTATATACATGGACTTAAGATTATCGAAATTCCGCAGGGAATCAATATCTATGTTGATTTCCGGAAGAGAAATGTCCTCATATGCCGAAGAGTCCGTTTCCTCCTGAAAAATAATGTCCTCCATTGTAAGACAAGGTCCGTCCGTCTCATGGGAGGCTGCGGTACCGGTACTTTTAAGCGCAGGCATGGCCTCGGAAAGTATGAAGCCTTTTATATTTACATTGAAAATGCTGAAGAAGAGTATAACAGCGATTATCACGGCAAAATTCCGCATACATATGAAAATGATAAGCCCTTTGTCCCTTTTCTTCATACCGAAGCCTCCTTTTTTTGGCTGTATATATAAGTCTATTCGCGGAGGAACAAAAAAATACCCCAAAAATATTGACATTTTCGGAGTATTTGATAGTTTGTTTTATAAAGCTGAATTGTGCTTGGGCAAGTTTTGTAAGGTCAGGATATTCGGTTGAATTTTTGGTTATCCAAAATCGGCAGAACTCCCTCAGTCAGCTTGCGCTGACAGCTCCCTCAGAGAGGACGCCTGTAAGTCAAGAATGTTGACGAAAGCCCTCATCCCAGAGAAAAGTGGCAATTCTGAAGGAATTGACGGGTGGAGTTTTAAAGAAAAGTGAACAACCAAAATAGTAAGTTTAGCCAATAATTTTTCCTTGCATATTACACGGGTCAAGGGATGAAATCCCTTGCGGATTCTTAAGGCAGAGCCTTAAGCGGGTTCTTAGGGCAGCGCCCTAAGCCCTCGGAGAGAAAACAGGGTTCTTAGGGGCAGAGCCCCTAAGTCCTTGCTATTTATCTTTTTTCCGTAAAGAATTTGTGAATCACTTTTAAAGCCTCTTCCGGTTTTTTGTTGAACACGAAATGTCCGCAGTCCTCAACTATGTGTATGTGGGAGTTGGGAATGCTTCTGGCAATAAGATTCGTGTGCGACTCCTTCACAATATCCCTGTCTCCCGCGAGAATTAATACAGGATCCTGAATTTTCCCGAGACTTTTGGGCAGAATCATAGGCTCCTGCACCATAAGCCTGTAATGTCTGGCGTTTTTGTAATCCTCATCGGAGAATACTCCTTTGGAAAGATACTTAAGATAATCCTTGTTGAGGGTCGCCAGCACCTTGTTTTTCAACCCCATGGGATTGAGATTAGCCCCGCAGATCACGTATCTGTCAATAAGATGCGGATAATTAACTGCGAGTATGAGCCCGATTATTCCGCCATCGGAAAAACCGATGAAATGGGGCTTGTTCAGCCTGAGCATCTTTATTGCGTAAAACGTGTCCTCCGCCATGCGGTTGTATGTGAGCCGTTTCCTGCCGAAGGGTGAAAGGCCGTGTCCGCGGCTGTCAATGGCTATGATTCGGTAATCCTTAACAAGATCAGGTATGATCTGCTGAAAAACAGTGTAATCCTCGCCGTTTCCGTGGACCATAACAATATCCTTGTCTCCCGAGCCGAATACGTGGCAGCACAAAGATGTGTCGGAAAGGGGTACAAATAATGTTTCGTTCATATATGAATTCCTCCCTTAAATATGCGGATTATGTTTATTTTCCTTGTTTAAAGCGTAATTTCCGCGAAAGAATCAGTTCCTTTTTTGTATAGTGATATTGTACCATATTTTATACAGGAAAAACGAAAAAATAATAAAAAAATTTTTTACACAATTATTATTTGCAATTAATTGATTTTGTGGTAAAATGTATCCAAATGGTTTATTACATAGGAGGCTTTTATAATGAAACATATTAAAACATTAAACAATCCTTGTTTTAAAGAAACCGCAGCGAAAGGCGGATGCGGAGAATGCCGTACATCCTGTCAGTCCGCTTGCAAAACTTCTTGCACAGTGGCAAACCAGGAATGTGAAAAACACTAACAGGGTATAAATTCTGGAAAAAGGAAGCGGTAAAAGCTTCTTTTTTTTAGCGTATTTTCGATTGGAGATTTCAAATGATACATAAATTCAGTATAGACGGTAAATATTTTCTTCTGGACGTGGAAAGCGGCGCCATCCACGCCATAGATTCTCTTACATATAAGGTTCTGGACTACTATCCGGAGCTGCCGAAGGATGAAGTCCTGAAAAAATTCCCCGATGACGCGGAAGAGGTTTCCGAAATCATAGATGAGCTTGAGGTCCTGCGGAAGGAAGGATCTCTTTTCGCCGAGGCTGATTTCTCGGACTATTCGGCAAAGGTAATGGCGGGCAAAAACGTGGTAAAGGCTCTTTGTCTCCATGCGGCCCATGACTGCAATTTCAAATGCAGGTACTGCTTTGCCTCCGAAGGCGAGTATAAGGGCGAGCGCTCTTTAATGAGCCTTGAAGTGGGTAAAAAAGCTCTGGATTTCATACTGGAAAACTCCGGAAGCAGAGTTAATCTTGAGGTGGATTTCTTCGGCGGAGAGCCCATGATGAACTTTGATGTGGTAAAACAGCTTGTGGAATACGGGAGACAGCGTGAGAAGGAATACGGCAAAAATTTCCGTTTCACTCTTACCACAAACGCGCTCCTTTTAAATGATAATAACATGGACTATATAAACGAGGTAATGGACAATGTGGTCCTGAGCCTTGACGGACGCCCTGAAGTCAACGACCGTATGCGTCCAACTGCCAACGGAAAGGGAAGCTATGACATCATTCTCCCCAAAATAAAGAAAATGTCTGAAAAACGGGGCGATAAGGACCATTATATCAGAGGCACATACACAAGGTATAATCTGGATTTTGCCCAAGACGTTCTCCACATGGCGGATCTGGGCTTCAAAAATGTTTCCGTTGAGCCCGTTGTGGCTGAAAGTACGGCGGATTATGCCATAAGGGAAGAGGACCTGCCCGTTCTTTTTCAGCAGTACGAGTATCTCGCGAAGGAAATGATAAAGCGGAACAAAGAGGGAAGAGGCTTCAATTTCTTCCATTTCAATATAGATTTTACAGGCGGACCCTGCGTTATAAAGCGTCTGAGAGGCTGTGGCGCCGGAACGGAATACCTTGCGGTCACACCCGAAGGCGACCTGTATCCCTGCCATCAGTTCGTTGGCGAGGAGGATTTCAAAATGGGCACGGTTTACGAAGGCGTCACCAATATGGAGAAGCTGGAGGAATTCAGAAAGGTGAACGTTTACGCCAAAGAGGAATGCTCCAAATGCTGGGCAAGATATTACTGCAGCGGAGGCTGCGCCGCAAACGCCTACAAATACGGCGGAAGTATACTTTCTCCATACAGCGTGGGCTGCGAGCTTTTGAAAAAGAGAGTGGAATGCGCTATAATGATTAAAGCAGAGAGCATGAATTAGAATTTTTAGTCCTGCGTTTTTGCGGGACTTTTTTGTTAAAGAGGTAGGACATGAAAGCTGAAAAATGGTTTTTGAGGAACAAAAAAGCGGACTTCCTCGGGAACGCGAAAAAATTCAATATCCATCCCGTAATCGCGCGGCTTATCCGCAACAGAGATATTATTGAGGATGAGGATATACGTATGTTTCTTTACGGCGCGCTGGAGGATCTTTATTCGCCATACGACATGAAAAACCTTGAGCTGGCGGCGGATATTCTGCTGGACGCCGTGGAAAACGGCGAAAAGATACGGGTCATTTCCGATTATGATGTGGACGGCTGTATGTCCTGCGTGATTCTGGTGAAAAGCCTGAGGACTGTGGGCGCAAAAGTGGATTTCGACATTCCCGACAGGATTTCCGACGGTTACGGAATAAACGAGCGTCTTGTGCGGAAGGCTTCCGAAGACGGGATCGACATCATTCTCACCTGCGATAACGGCATAGCCGCATTCAAAGCCGCCAACCTTGCAAATGAGCTGGGAATAACCCTCATTGTGACGGACCACCACGAAATACCTTTCACGGAGGAAAACGGGAAGATCGTCTATTCCATGCCCGATACGGATGTTATTGTGGACCCTAAGCAGGAGGACGAGACCTATCCTTTCAGGGAGCTCTGCGGAGCGGGTATTTCCTACAAGCTGGCGGAACTTTTGTATGAGAAAACCGGACATGATAAGGCGGAGGTATACGATTTTCTGCAGTTTGCCGCAATAGCCACAGTCTGCGACGTGGTGACGCTCCAGTCCGAGAACAGGATAATAGTCAAGGAAGGCATGAAACGGCTTAAAACTACGAAAAACATCGGACTTACGGCTCTTTACGAGGCTTCGGCAGTGAATCGGGATGCCATTGGGGTTTATCATCTTGGATTCATAATCGGACCGACCATAAATGCCGCAGGAAGGCTTTCCACGGCAAGAGAGGCCGTTGAGCTTTTCTTCGAGGAGGATTATGCCAAAGCTCTTGAAATGGCCAAAGACCTGCGGGACAAAAACGACGAGCGGAAAAAGCTGACGGAAGAAGGATTAGGCAAAGCCGTTGAAATAATAGAAAGCACATCTCTTAAGGAAAATCCCGTTATTATGGTATTTCTGGAGGACTGCCACGAAAGCGTTGCGGGCATAATTGCCGGACGTCTGAAGGAAAAATATTACAAACCGGTAATTGTGGCTACGGAAAGCGGAAATCTGATAAAATGTTCCGGAAGGTCTGTTGAAGGATACAATATGTTTGCGGAACTTTCCGCTCTGAAGGAGAATTTCGAGCATTTCGGAGGCCATCCCATGGCGGCCGGAGTGTCCTTCAAGCCGGATAAATTCAAAATTATTAGACATGGCCTTCTGGAAAGATGCACCCTGACGGATGATGACCTTATGGAGAAGGTCTATATAGATGTACCCTTGAAAATGAACGATATTACGCAGGGCCTCATGAAACAGCTGGAACTTATGGAGCCTGCGGGAAGCGGAAATCCAAGACCGCTGTTCGCCGAAAAGGAAATACGTATTCTGGGAGTGAAGGTTTTCGGAAAAAACAGAAATGTGATGAAGCTGAAGCTGAAAAATCCCGCCGGTAAGGTCTATGACGGGGTGTATTTCGAAAAAGAAGAGGAGATGGTGTCTTTCTTTAGAGAAAAATTCGGAGAGGAAGGCGCGAACGCCCTCATGAGAGGCTATCCGGCTGAGGGTACTGTGGATATTACGTATTACCCCGAAGTAAACGAGTTTCGTGGAAACAGATATTTGCAGATTGTTATAAAAAGCATGAGATGAAAATAATCTTTACATAAATAAAACCGTTGGTTTTAAACAGCCAGCGGTTTTTTAGTTCCCGAAATCTTCTCCGCTCCACGTTGTTTCGCTCCGGCGCCTTCGGGAGGACGCACCTGCGGTGCGGAAACGAGGAGTAGTATTTTCGGAGATTTAAGTTTTAGTAAAAATTGCGTTTAGCCGATAAATGCTGATTTTCAGTGCGAAGCACACACGGGGTCAAGGGGCAAAAAGCGCCTTCGGCGCAATGAATGATGAATATTGAATAATGAATAATTATGGTCAG
>JAFWDD010000019.1 GCA_017534115.1 Bacillota bacterium
AATAAACCTGTGAATAAAAATTTCTCTTCTGGAAACAATGTGAATGAGGATGTTATTTCCCCCATACTATAACATTCTTTCTACTTCTTCCCCTTATAGCTGCACACATGGCTGAACGTAAAAAGCTGTGTGTGCTTTTTTTATCGGTTTCAAAAATCAAATAACAGATATTTTATTATTTAATTTAACTATAGCACAAAATATGGTATAATACATTAAAAATATTTTTAAATTTTTCCTAAATGAAAATAAAGTCTTTTTTTACAGTATCCAAGTGTGCAAGAGACGACAAATGCAGGTGCGTCGAAATGATATTTGGGGTTAAGATAAAATCTGATTTTTCGGCAATGCTGGGAATTGAGGTGTATTTTAACAGACTCTAAGACTTGATTAAGTGAAAAGTTTGAATATAGCGGACAAAATTTTACGCATATTACAACGGGTCAAGGGGCGAAGTCCCTTGCGGGTTTTCAGGGCAGAGCCCTGAACGGGGTTTTCAGGGGCAGAGCCCCTGAGCACCTAACGGAAAGCTGGTGATGGTATGGAATATCAGGCTCTTTACAGGAAATACAGACCTAAGGTTTTCAGCGACGTAATAGGTCAGGAGCATATAGTAAAAACATTAAAAAACCAGATAGCAGGCGGGAAAATATCCCATGCCTATCTGTTCTGCGGCACAAGAGGCACAGGCAAGACCTCCACAGCGAAAATATTCGCCCGTGCAATAAACTGCCTTAACCCAAAAGACGGCGAGCCCTGCATGGAATGTGAAATGTGCGTTGCTGATACGGAAGGCAGGTCCGTCAACGTAATCGAGATCGACGCCGCTTCCAACAGAGGTATAGACAGCATTAAAGAACTCCGTGAGGACATAAAATACGCTCCCGCTGAAGGCACATATAAGGTTTATATAATCGACGAGATCCATATGCTCACCACAGAAGCCTTCAACGCGCTTTTGAAGACCCTTGAGGAACCGCCGAAGCACGTAGTGTTCATACTGGCAACAACGGACCCTCAGAAAATACCCGCGACTATCCTTTCCAGATGCCAGAGATACGACTTTAAAAGGATAACTGCTGAGGAAATAACGGAAACAATTAAAAAATACCTTGAACTGGAAGGCATAAACGCCGATGAGGACGCTGTGAAATATGTGGCATATCTTGGCGACGGATCCATGCGTGACTCTTTGAGCATACTGGACCAGTGCCTGGCTTATTTCTCAGATGAGCATATTACACTGGAGAAAATCCTCGATGTCACAGGCGATGTGGATATAAGCTTCTATAAGGACATCTCTGACGGCATTTTCGACGGCGATACACAGAAGGTTCTGGAAGTTCTGTCAAAAGCCATGTCCATGGGACGGGATATAAACCGCTTCGTTTCGGGATATATATCCTATCTTCGGAATATGCTGGTTGCGGCATCGGTCAAAAACGCCAAAAGCATACTGGACGTTTCGGAAGAGATCCTGGCTATGCTTGAGACCCAGGCGAAAAAGACTTCAGTGCTTAAAATAATGTATATGATCGAGAGGCTTTCAAAGCTTCTTTCAGATATAAGATACGCCGCTAATCCGTACGTTTTGGCGGAGGTCGAGTTCATAAGATTTTCGGCAGGCATAGTTATTACAGAAAGCAATACGGAGGCTCTGGAAATAAAAATAGCCCAGCTTGAAAGCATAATCAGAAACGGGAATTTCCGCGCGGCGCCGAAAGAGGAGAATCCTTCTCCGAAACCGGATAAACCCGTAATTAAAAAAGAAGAAAAAGCGCCCGATAAGACGGCAAAACCCGAGAATAAACCGTCCGAAAAAACGGATAACGGGGATATTGATAAAATATTCGACGCGGTTAACAGCATAATGCCGGAGCTGAAAAGCTCTCTCAGGAGCTTCCTTTCCAAAGCAGAGCTGAAACAGGGCTCGGACGGGAATCTGTATTATGTCTGCAGATACAAGACCCATGCGGATTTCATAAACAAGGGTATGCCCTCAATAAAGGAGCTTCTTTCGGATAAATTCGGCATGGAGCCCAATATAAAGGCCGTACCTCAGGCAGAGTTTGACGCGGAGGAAAGTTTAACCGATTCCAAAGAAGAAAAAGAAAGCTTTCAGGAAGCCGTAAAAAGCTTCTTTTCCGAAGAGGACGCAGACGATATAGTATTTTTGGACTGATTTTGATATAATAAATTTTGATTTTAGATATAGGAGGAAAAGAAAAATGGCAAAAGGCGGATATGGAAATTTTGGCGGAATGAACATGAACAATCTCATGAAACAGGCTCAGAGAATGCAGAGACAGCTTGAAGAATCCAAAGCGGCTCTCGAAGAAGAGAAATTCGAGATAACCTCAGGCGGCGGAGCTGTTAAGGCTGTTGTTTCCGGCAAAAAAGAGCTTTTGGAAATAAAAATCGACCCGGAGGTCGTAGACCCTGATGATGTTGAAATGCTGGAAGACCTTATTTTATCAGCAGTAAACGAGGCAATGCGCATGGCTGACGAGAGATATAAGGAAGTAATGGGCAAATTTGCCGGAGCTATGGGACTTTAAGGAGATTTTATGAATTATTACGGAGACCCTGTAACCAATTTAATAGAGGAACTCAGAAGGCTTCCCGGAGTAGGCGGAAAGCTTGCCCAGAGACTGGCCTTTCATATAATAGATATGCCGGAAGAGAAGGTGTACCGCCTTTCCGACGCCATAAGGTCTGCCAAGGACAATGTGAAATATTGTTCCGTCTGCTGCAACCTTTCGGACAGCGACCCTTGTTCCGTATGTTCAAACGTAAAAAGGGACAGAGAGACCATAATGGTGGTAGAAGACCCCAGAGATATGGCGGCATATGAAAAAACCAACGAATTCAGAGGACTTTACCATGTTCTTCACGGAGCTATATCTCCCATGACGGGAGTAGGTCCTTCTGACCTGAAGATAAAGGAGCTTCTTACAAGACTTGGAGACGGTACGGTGAAGGAAGTCATCCTTGCCACTAACCCCAATGTTGAGGGAGAGGCCACAGCTATGTACATATCTAAGCTGATAAAGCCCTTAGGCGTGAAGGTTACGAGAATAGCCAACGGAGTGCCTGTGGGCGGAGATTTGGAATATGTTGACGAAGTCACTCTTTCAAGAGCCCTTGAAGGAAGACGTGAATTGTAAGGAGAATATTTATGAGCTATGCGGATAATGTTTTTATAGCTAATTGCAAAGATATACTGGAAAACGGATTTTCCACGGAAAACGAAAAGGTGCGCCCCAAATGGGAGGACGGCACATTTGCCTATACTATAAAGAAATTCGGGGTAATCAACAGATACGACCTGTCTAAAGAATTTCCCCTTTTAACATTGAGATATACTAACTGGAAGGCGGCAATAGATGAGATCCTCTGGATATGGCAGAAGAAATCCAATAAGATTGAGGATCTGAACAGCCACATATGGGATGAATGGGTAGGCGAGGACGGAACCATCGGGAAGGCCTACGGTTACCAGCTTGCCCAGAAGCATAAATACGCAGAAGGCTGGTTCGACCAGGTGGACAGAGTGATTTTCGACCTGAAAAACAACCCATACAGCAGAAGGATAATGACAAATATATACACTTTCAGCGACCTTTCGGAGATGAACCTTTATCCCTGCGCGTACAGCATGACATTCAATGTTACGGGAAATAAGCTGAACGCTATTCTGAATCAGCGTTCCCAGGACACGCTTATGGCCAACAACTGGAATGTGGTGCAGTATTCGGTACTGCTTATGATGATCGCGCAGGTAACGGGTTTCGAACCCGGCGAGCTTGTTCATGTAATAAGCGATATGCACATTTATGACAGGCATATCCCCATTGTGAAGAAAATAATCGAGAGAGAACCTTTCCCTGCGCCTAAATTCAAAATGAACAAGGATGTGAAGGATTTCTACGATTTCACAATAGACGATTTTGAGGTAGAGGATTATAAATACGGCGAGTCTGTTGGCAAGATTCCCATTGCGATTTGAGGTGAGGAGTATGAATCTCATTGCGGCGGCGGCTCTTGACTGGGGTATAGGATATAAAGGCGACCTTCTCGCCAAAATCCCCGAAGACATGAAATATTTCAGGCAGAAAACCATAGGTAATGTAGTTGTTATGGGCAGAAAGACATTGGAGTCTTTCCCCGGAGGTAAACCTCTCCCAGACAGGCTGAATATAGTCCTTTCCGCTTCCCAAAAAGGAGAAAATGCGGAAAATCTCATCTGGGTAAAGGATCTGGACGAGCTTTTTGAGACCCTTAAGGTTTATGATACGGAAAAGGTATTCATAATCGGCGGAGGTATGGTGTATAACCTTATGGTCCCTTATTGCCATAAGGCCTACATTACCAGAATAAACAAGGTTTTCCCCGCGGATACATATATTTTCGATTTTGATTCCGCCGAGGACTGGACGCTTGCCGAAAAAGGCGAGACCAGAATATACGAGGATACGGAGTTTTCATTTGATGTTTACGAAAGAGTGAAATAGGCCGGCTATCAGCGAAATTCCCCTTTGGTGTAATGAATAATGAAGCCGCTTCGCTGATGAATAATGAATAATTATGGTAAGAATCCGCCTTTGGCGGATTCGATTAAAGTGCTTCGCACAAAAAAATAGCGTATAATATGGCTGAAATTTCGGTTTTCGATAAGCTTAATTTTAGTTAATAGCCATCCCTTACTTATTACACGGGTCAAGGGGCGAAATTTTACCCCCAAATGCTTACGTTACACTTCAGCATTTCGGGGACCCCAGTCCCTTGCGGGTTCTCAGGGCCGCCGGAGGCATACGGAGAAAATTTTTTCCTTGTGTTTTAAATTGATTTATGTTATGATACAAAAGCGGGTGCAATTTTTGACACCCGTTTATAGTAAACCCTTGCTCTTTAAGATGTAATTAAAGGGCCATTAGTCCAAAAGGAGGTGCAATAGATGAACAAGTACGAATTAGCATTAGTGTTATCGCCTGTAATCGATGACGAGGCGAGAGCGGAAGAGTTCAAGAAAGCCACCGATCTTATTGAAAGATTTGGCGGAAAAGTTGAAAAAGTAGACGACTGGGGCAAAAGAAGACTTGCATATGAAATTCAGAAAGTAAACGAAGGCTTCTTCAGCTTCACAACATTCGAGGCTCCCGCAACTGCTCCTGCAGAGATGGAAAGCCGTCTTCGTATTATGGAAAATGTTCTTCGTTATCTCATCACACGTAAAGACGTATAATTCGGAGGTGCGTTTATGAATAAGGTTATATTAATGGGCAGACTCACAAGAGATCCCGAGGTTCGTTATTCACAGGGAAACGAGCCAATAGCTGTTGTAAGATATTCTCTTGCGGTAAACAAAAGATTCAGACGTCAGAACGATACATCCGATGCGGATTTCTTCAACTGTGTAGCATTCGGCAAAGCAGGAGAATTCGCGAGCAGATATTTTCAAAAAGGACAAATGGTAGCTGTTGTCGGAAGATTATCAAATAACACATGGCAGGATCAGACAGGAGCTAAACGCACAACCACTGAAATTATTGTTGAGGAACAGCACTTTGCGGAAAGCAAGAAAGCTTTTGAAGCCAGCAAAGCAAACGCAGGCAATTTCGCAGGGAATCCTCAGACTGCCCGTCCGGAAGTCAAGGAAGAAGAATCCATGGGATTCTATCCGGTTGATGAAAGTATAGAAGACGATGATTTACCATTCTAAAATAGGTTTGAAATTTTTATAGGAGGATTAGATATGATACAGAGAAAACGCGGCCGCAGAAAAAAACGCGTATGCAGCTTCTGCGCAGACAAAGCCACATCTATAGATTACAAAGATACAGCTAAATTAAGAAGATATGTTTCCGAAAGAGGTAAAATTCTTCCCAGAAGAATCACAGGAAACTGCGCAAGACATCAGAGAGCTGTAACATCAGCTATCAAACGTGCAAGACACGTTGCATTGATGCCTTACTCACAGGATTAATAAGAATCTTGCAAATAAGCTTTGGCCATAAGTCAGAGCTTATTTTTTGCGTTCCGGAATATCCTTTCTATGTTTAGTGTGCGTCTACGGTGTTATTTGAATTGGGGATAACGGAAATAAATACATTGTAAATTTTTCGCGAAAAGACGTATAATTATCATCAGAAAATGGGAAATTCATCGAAAACGTGTATAATTTAATGAATTTTATACTATCCAAAAAAAGAACGCGGAAATAAATTTATAAAAACTAAATGTTGAATCTGTCTTCAGGAAAGGGCATAATAGAGGTATACAAAAATCAGAAATCAATCCGCAAACATGAATTCGGGTTAAAATAGAAAAGGAGATGTAGAGATGATAGATGTTGCTATTATAGGGTGCGGACCCGCTGGACTATCGGCGGCTATAAATGTTGTGCAGAACGGCAAAAGTGCTGTTGTTTTCGGAAAAGGACCGGATGCGGCTCTTCTCTGGAAAGCTGAAAAGGTTGATAATTATCTGGGCATTCCCGATGTAACGGGTAAGGAGCTTATGGAGAGATTTTATGACCATGCCGTAAAGAAAGGCGTTGAGTTCAACGAAAGAAAAGTTTCTCAGATCATGCAGACAGGCGACTGTTTCTCCATAAACGCGGAAAATAATATATATAACGCCAAGGCAATAATTCTGGCAACAGGAGTAGAAAGGACACAGCTTGTAAAAGGCGAATCAAAATTTGTCGGTTCCGGAGTAAGCTACTGCGCTTCCTGCGACGCAATGCTTTTCATGGATAAAACAGTGTTTGTAACACTTGAATCCGAGTCGGGAGAGGCGGAAGCCCGTATTTTAAGCGACTTATGCAGAAAGGTTTATTTCCTTCCCAAATATGAGTTCACAAAACCTGTTCCCAAGAATGTAGAAATACTTTCGGGCAGTCTTGAGGAAATCATGGGCAAGGGATATGTTTCGGCTGTAAAGGTAAACGGAAAAGAAATAAAATGCGACGGCGTTTTCCTTCTCAGAGAATCCGTTCCTCCGTCAAGCCTGATTTTCTCACTGGCAACAATCGGCGAGCTGATTCAGGTGGACGAGCAGATGCAGACTAATATAAAGGGTGTCTATGCCGCAGGCGACTGCACAGGAAAACCTTTCCAGATTGCAAAGGCCGTTGGAGAAGGCCTCATAGCTGGAATAAAAGCGGCAAAAACAATTTAATTATGATGAATGTAAAAGCGCCGGAGAGTTTTCTCCGGTGTTGTTTTTTTTGATGAAAATACTGTTTTGTTCTGATACCTGACATTACTTCCCCAAAAAGAAAAACCCGCAAATCTGCGGGTCGAATCTCTATTTCTCGTCATAATCCGGTTTCCGTTTTTCCATAAAGGAAGCGGCCGACTCTTTAAAGTCATGGAATCCGTAGTATTCAGCAGTTGTAAGACGGTTGTTGTCGAACTTTTTCTCAAGCTGGTGGTCATAGTTTTTGTTGAGGCACTTCTTCCAGAGAATCAGGGTCCTTCTTGCTTTGCCGGCCATAATTTCATTTGCCAGCGCCACAGCCTCGTCCATAACCTTGTCAAAAGGCACAACCTTGTGTATTCCTCCATAGCCTTTGATTTCCTCGGCGGAAATTGGAGTTCCCGTGAAAACAAGATAACGGAGAACCTTTTCGGGAATCATCATGGAGGCGAATCCGTCTGCCGCGATAATGCCCAGTCTGGCTTCGGGGAGTCCGAATTTCGCTCCTTCAGCCGCAACAACGAGGTCACAGCATGCAGCGAACGCAAATCCTGCTCCTATTGCCGCTCCGTTTACAGCGCAGATTACGGGGTATTTGCAGTATTTCACCGAAAGGTACGCGTTTCTTATGGTGTCCATGTACTCAATGCAGGCTTTTCTGTCCTGGAAATTGCAAATCTCGCCCAGATCGCTTCCGCCCATGAAGATCTTTCCTGCGCCTGTCAGAATAACTACCTTAATATCGTCTCTTTCCTCGATGTCGAAAATAGTGTCTCTGAGCCCTATGTAATCCTCGCGGCTTGTGGCGTTTGCAGGCGGTTTATCTATTGTAATTGTGCAGATATAGTCCTTTACGTTTACGGATATGCTCATGTTCATACCTCCATTTCTTTGTATTACCTGAATACTCCTTTTGCCTCCATTTCATTTATCTCTTCTTCGGAAAATCCAAGTTTGCCGACGATTTCCTTAGTATGATAGCCTATGGGATATCCTGCTTCCCTGTATTCGGGCGGACATTTTGAAAGCTTTATGGGACATCCCAGCTGTTTTACGAAAATATCGCTTCCGGGAAGCTTAACATCCACAACAGCGCCTCTTTCCTTATTATGTTCGTCCTCCAGAAGAGCCTCTTTCAGGGACAGTACAGGCTCTGTGCAGGCATCCTTTCCTTTGAATATCTCAATCCATTCGTCCCTTGTTTTGGATTTGATTCTGTTTCTTACCTTCGTTTTCGCTTCATCAATGTTTTCCGGCCAGATGCTTCCTTCGGAAAGCTCGGGAAGACCGGCCGCGCTGCAGAAATTATCCCAGAATTTGGGCTCCAGAGCGCCTACGCTTATGTATTTGCCGTCTTTGGTCTCATAAAAATCGTACATACATCCGCCGTTTAAGCGTTCTCCCTCGCGTTTGGGCTCTTTGCCTGTTGCCAGAAATGCCGTTCCGTCCATGGTAGTAAAGGGGATAAGTCCGTCCTGCATGGCAATGTCTATGAACTGGCCTTCGCCTGTTCTTTCTCTGTAATATACTGCCGCAAGAATGCCTATTACGGAATTCATGGAGCCTACTGCAACGTCGGCGATCTGCATATTGTAAAGCGCAGGACCTGTGGATTTGCGTCCGGCGACATCCATATTTCCGCTTCTTGAAAGATAATTTATATCATGTCCGGCGGCGTCTTTCATAGCTCCCGTATTGCCGTATCCCGTGAGAGAACAGTAGATCACACGGGGATTTATCTTTTTCAATGCCTCATATCCGATGCCCAGCTTGTCCATTACACCAGGTCTGAACTGATCCATTACTATGTCATATTCCATAACCAGTTTCTTTATTATCTCGATAGCTTCGGGGCTTTTCAGGTTAAGGGAGATGGTTTTCTTGTTACGTCCCAGCCATGCCTGATTGGCGGAAATGTCCGTTCCTTCAACATAAGGCGGATAGTCTATAACAATATCCGGTTTGGATTTTGAGCTTACCTTCAGTACATCTGCGCCCAGGTCCGCAAGCAGAAGCGTAGAAAAAGGTCCGGGCAGAAGTGTGGAAAAATCAAGTATTTTAAGTCCTTCAAGGGCTCCCATATCATTCAACTCCTAACAAAGTGTTTTTAATTTATTCTATCAAATAACAGACTATAATTCAATTAAATAGGGGATTTTTTGTGAGATATGGAGAAACGGCTGTAAGTATGCTGTAAATAGATGTAATGAACAAAATGTATAATATATCAAACCCCATGAATATTGAAGCCCTATTGTTTTATGATATGATTAAATCAATTATTCATCATGTATTAGCAGATAGTTATTTTCAAAATGTTTCGCCGATTCAGCTTTATGCTATCCGGTAAATTCCCCGAAACGAATAATCGGACCTGTATGCGGACAATATACATACACAAAAACAAAGATGTATGTAGTGGATGGAAGCAGCGGGAATAGTACATAGGATAAATCTTTTGTCTGAATGGAACAAAACAAAAAAATTTTTTTGATGTGCAAAGAAGTGTAAAAATATATAAAATCCAAAAGGACAGGAGCGGAGAAAATAAAAATAATCCATTCGGGAAGGTGTTAGGCTAAGCAAACAAATTGTGCGGTTTTATAAATATTATTTGAAAATATGCTGTCTGAAAATTTTTTAAGAGAGCCGTTCGGACAGAGTTTTATGCTCCAATCGGCCGGAAGCGAAAACGCCAAAAATGCCTGTAATTCAGTGTAAAAATGCAAGTCAAAATTCGTTGACAAGGTGGAATGCCTGTGCTATAATGCATATGTGTTTTAAGAGGTTTCGGAGTTCTGTTTTTTACTCTTCGGAATAAGAATGAATGAAGAAATATTTTTTTAAACCATTGGTTAGCTAAAGTTAACATTATGTTGGCTGAGCTTAACAGATTTGAGCAGGCGTTCGTTTTCGGAACGGTAAAGGAGAAATGTTCAGAAAAATATTGAAAAGAAAGATATGGGTCCTCGCCGGATGCATTGGGGTTATAGGGCTCTGGGCGGTTTTGGTTTTGGGAAACCGCGCGGTTATCGCTGACGAAACTCCTTCGGGCATAATCGCGAACCATGATCAGGTTGTATCGTCCATCAGAACCGGACTTCGGGAGCATTCCGCAAAAATAACCGTCAGATTCAAAAGCAAAACAGACGTATTTGCTGAGATTTCGGATATCACGGATGTGTGGATGGAAGAAGCCATGGCAGAGACGGAAAATCCTGCGGAAGGGGACTATATCAGATATCAGAACGGCGGATACCGCAAAAATGTTAGCCAAAGCAAAGTTGACGGGATGTATTCATATACAGTGGAAATTATTCCGAAGTATTACATATATCTTGTTCAGGAGGAAGAGGCGGAGCAGAAAATCGCAGGGATCCTTGACGGCTTCGGATTTGACGAAAATACCGCCGATTACGAAAAGATAAAAACAATATACGATTACATATGCGAGAATGTCAGATATGACAAGGTACACAAAAAGAACAAGTTTTATTTCATGCGTTCTACGGCTTATGGCGCTCTGGTGAATAGAACCGCCACTTGCCAGGGATACTGCGTGACTCTTTACAGGCTTTTAAGGGAGTCGGGCATAAATTCCAGAATCATTACAGGCGAATGCAGTGAGGAAAAGGGAGTGCTCCACGCATGGAACATAGCTGAGCTTGGAGGTGTGTACTACAATCTGGATGCCACATGGGATGCGGGAAAGGCGGAATATGAGTTTTTTCTGAAGGGAAGCGGGTCCTTTGAGGATCATAAACCTGATGATAAATTCAAAGAGGAAGCCTTTGTGAAAGAGTATCCTGTGTCCGATAAGGATTATAAAGCCTGATGTTTTCGGGCAGTTGCGCATAATGAAAGGAAGTCCTGTTAATATGAGTGAAAATGTTTTAAATAGGAGAAAAACGGATCATCTTCCCCTCATACTCGTCATTATACTGGTGTGTGTGTTCATCGTTCCTGCCATCCGCACCATTGTGCAGACCCGAGGGGGAGCGTCTTCCGTTGTTACGATTGAAGCGGATTCGGATTATTACCTCACTTGGGAGGAATACACTGCCGCTCACGGAATAACGAACTGGAACTGGAACGATGCTGCGGACGCCATTGAGAAAATAGCGGTTCATGCGGCCGACCTCTATGATGAGGGTGATACGGACCAGGCCTATGAGTTTGCCAAAGCGACATACTGGGGCTATTACGAGACAACGGGTTTCGAAAGGAACACAATGACCTATATTTCGGGTTCAAGAGTCAGCGCCGTTGAGCTTCAGTTTACCACATTCCGAAAGGCGGTCAAAAAGGATCTTGGAAGCGAAACGGTCCGGGCGGAAGGCGAAAAGCTATCGGAAATGCTCCATGAAGACGCTCTTATACTAAGTCCCGACGGCTCTGTGGCAAATATTTCGACAGACGCTGTTGTTCCTGCCGATAATACTTCTTCCGAAACATCGTCTTCGGGAGGCGGAGCGGCAACATTCGCGGGAAGCTTCGGAATTATCCTGAGGGAAGGTCTGGAAGCTATCCTTGTAGTGGGAGCTATTATTACATATCTGAAGAAATCGGGGAATACGAAGGGCATAAGGCCCGTATACTTCGGAGCCATACTCGGTATCATATGCAGCTTCATTATGGCGGCTGTATTATCATGGCTTAAGGCTATCAACCCTGAAACTACCATGTCTCAGGAAATAATAGAAGGTTTTGCGGCGCTCATCGCGGTTGTGGTGCTGTTTTATGTATCCAACTGGATGATTTCAAAATCGGAATCGGCCGCATGGACCAGTTACATCGAAGGCAAGGTTGCCTCATCAACCCAGCGGGGAAATATGATGGCACTCGGATTCACGGCTTGGCTGGCAGTATTTCGTGAAGGCGCGGAAGTTATCCTCTTTTATCAGCCAATGCTGGGCGAGGGTCATGCCAATATGGTATGGGCCGGATTTGTGGTCGGCTGTATAGCCCTCGTAATTGTATACCTCATAATGAGACTCCTCAGCGTTAAATTACCCCTCAAACCTTTCTTTATGGCCATGAGCATCCTTATGGCTGTAATGACCATCTGTTTCCTTGGTTCCGGCATAAAAGAGCTTATGGAAGGCGGAGTTTTCGATGATTTCGCTTTCATGCTCTCAAGCCCGGGATGGCTGAGGTGGATACCTTATAACGATGTGCTGGACGTTTTCGGGGTATATCCCCTTGCGGGAACCATAGTACCCCAGATAATACTTGTGGTAATCACAATCGTCACGTTCTTTGTTCAGCTTAAAAGGAACAAAGAAATGAAACGTCTGGCGGAACAGAGAAGAAGTGAGGAGGAAATCAGGAAAATAGAGGAAGGCGCATATAACGCTGCGGGAACTCCTCCAAATAACGAGCCATCGGCGGTTTCGGACGAGTAACATAATTAAAGATGTTAAATGCCTGTGAGCATTTAATATAGAAAGGTGTTTAAAATCAGATACGCCATTCTGACTCCGGTTGTTTTAACAAAAAATCTTCAATATTTAATTGTTCCGCGGGGTGACACGGGGCAGTTAATGGAAAATTTTAATGAAAAGGAGAAATGAAAAATGAAACTTAGAAGAACAGTTGCACTTATCGCTGCTTTGGGTATGGTATTTTCTCTTGCAGCATGCGGCTCAAAGGAAGACACCGCCGCTAAAGCTGAGCCTGAAGTAAAGGAAGAAGTTAAGGAAGAAGCAGAAGTTGAAACAGAACAGGCTGCTGAACCTGCAGACGCAGGATTCACGGAATTCCCTATCTTCGAGGACGAAGAAGTTGGATTCATGAACGTTTCGGCAGTATACTTCCAGCCCGTTCCCATGTCAAACGGAAATGAAAACATCGAAGACTTTAATATCCATCTGGAATGCGACGTATCAGCTCTTGAAAATGATTTAGGATACGGTCTCGGCGACTGGATTCCTTATCTTACAGTTGATTACGATGTTGTAGGCTCTGACGGAGCTTTAGCGGCTAAAGGCACATTTATGGTAATGAGCGCTTCCGACGGCCCTCACTACGGCGCTAACGTTAAGCTTGACAAGGCTGACACATACTCTGTAACATTCACATTCCATAATCCCGAAGAAAACGGATATCTTATTCACTTAGACTCAGAAACAGGCCCTGGCGGAACATTCGACAAATACTTCGCTGACGGAAACCTTTCTGTAACATATGACGGATGGGATTACACACCTCAGGAATGGTAATCGGAATTGATTTATATAATCGGATTAAAGTATAAAATCAGGTTTAATAATATGTTTTAAATAGCAGCCGGAGCTATAAAAAACTTAAGGAAAAAAAGAATCTAATCGGACGGCGGCCAATGTCTTTTCGGAGCATTGGCTTGTCGTGCCGTTTAAATGAGATATTTATGGAAAATGTGATGCTTTTCATGCTCCGAACTTCAAAAGGAAAAAAGTTCGAGGTGTGAAAGTCATCATATGGCTTTAAAAAAGAATTAATTTGGGAGATGCTTAAATTATGCTTAATTATTTGATTAACGTGACGAAAAGCGTTGCGGTTGCGGCAATAATGATAGGTCTTATGCATGCGTTTGTTCCTTCCGTGGACGGCCGGAGAGGATTGAAAATTCTCAGAATCGGATGTATCGCGGGAGTTGCGGCGGCTGTGGTAATGGCGGTGCTTAAGAACACTACGAAAATTATTGATAACTCCGGAGGCGCCGGTATGTGGAACGTAAGGATATTCGCCGTCTCCACAATAGCCCTTATAGTTTATTACATATTTACATACAAGGTAATGAAAAAGGATAAAGGAAAACTGATATTTTCCATATTCGCGGCAATTCTTGCTGGAACCCTCATATGGTACGCGCTTCCGGAAGTTCTGCTCTATCCGGCAAACTTCTCTCTGAACGGAGCGTCCTATTTCTCAACAGCCTTCATTTACAGGCTTTTGGGATTTGTCTTGGGGCTTGTCCTTACCATACTTATATTCCTGGGAGCGCAGGCGGTCGGAAAGAGAATCAGGCTGGAGACTACGGCTTTAATACTGAACGTTATTCTTCTCATAAACGGTTTCCAGCAGGTTACAAAGGGCCTTCAGGTACTTCACGCGAAACGTATCGTAAACGGACATCTGATTTTCAATCTGGTGCGTTTTACATCCAACCACAGCGATCTTTTCATATATCTCATGATGATAGCGGCGGTAGTGATTCCCGTTATTTTGTGGGCTAAGAGCATGAATGTGAACGAACCATACGAAAACTCTGCCGAACACAGAAAAATAAAAGCCAAATGGAGAGGCATAAGAAGATGGTCAACTCTTCTTATCGTCTGTTTCGTGGTAGTTACATTAAACCTTACCGTATTCGCGGCTATTGCCAACAAGGTTGTGGAGCTTTCGCCGGTAGAGGAATGTGAGGTCAGAGAAGACGCTCTTTACATACCTTTTACGCAGGTTGAGGACGGACATCTTCACCGTTTCGCGTTTACAACGCCTGATGATATAACGGTCCGCTTCATAGTAATCAAAAAACCCAACTCTTCATCCTACGGAATAGGCCTTGACGCCTGTGATATATGCGGAGAGACAGGATATTATGAGAGAAACGGACAGGTTGTATGCAATCTCTGCGACGTTGTTATGAATATAAACACAATCGGTTTCAAGGGCGGCTGCAATCCCATTGTAATCGATTACAGCATAGAAAACGGATACATTGTCGTACCCAAGTACACCCTTATAGATCATCAGAATGAATTCAAGTAAAGGGGGATTAATATGTTTTTCAGAATGCTCAGAGGCGCCTTCGGAAGGCAGAGAAAAAAGCTTATTATGATTGCCATAACCGTAATGCTGGGAGCGTCTCTTGCAACAGCCATGCTCAACGTTATGATGGACGTTGGAGATAAAGTAAATCAGGAGCTTAAAACCTACGGAGCCAATATAACCGTTGTGCCAAAATCCGCTTCTGTTGTAGGAAATCTTTATGAGGTAGAGGACGGAGGAGAGGTCTCAAACGGGGCATATCTTCTTGAATCGGAGCTTGGAAACATAAAAACCATTTTCTGGGCTTTTAATATAGTGGATTTTGCGCCGTTTATCGATACAACGGCTTCTCTTGACGGAAAAGGTGATGTAAAGGTTGTGGGCACATGGTTCAATCATCACATGGAGCTTCCCACAGGCGAAATCCTTGACGCCGGAGTTACAAGCATGAGAAGCTGGTGGGACATTGTTGAAGGAAGCTGGCTGGACGAGAAGGATTCGGAAGACCTTGACAGCGAAGCCATGGTAGGCGAGGAGCTTGCCAAGGCTGAAAATATACATGCGGGAGACAAAATCACAGTTTCTACGGATTAAGGGAAGAAAGAACTGACCGTTAAAGGTATTTTCAATTCCGGAGACGACGCGGACAATCAGATTTATACTTCCGTGAACACGGTCCAGGCTCTTTCAAATACAGAAGGATACATTACAAGCATAGAGGTAAGCGCCCTTACAACGCCGGATAATGAGCTGGCGGAAAAGGCGGCAAAGGATCCCGGTTCTCTTACAATAAGCCAGTACGAAACATGGTACTGTACTGCCTACGTAAGCTCGATCTGCTATCAGATTCAGGAGGTAATTACGGATTCTGTGGCTTCTCCTGTGCGTCAGGTTGCGGATTCGGAAGGCTCGATCCTTGAGAAAACCCAGTTCCTTATGGTGCTTATTACAATTTTAAGTCTGGTAGGCTCAGCCCTTGGCATAACCAATCTGGTTACGGCAAGCGTTATGGAAAGAAGCAACGAGATAGGACTTCTGAAAGCCATCGGGGCTACGGACGGAGCCATATCGGGAATGGTGCTGACCCAGATAATCATAACGGGAATAATAGGCGCCGTGGCGGGATACTTCTTAGGCTTCGGATTTGCCCAGATAATAGGAAGAACCGTGTTCAATTCGGCAATAGAAATGAAATTATTCGTAATACCCATAGTTTTTATACTTGTAATACTGGTTACGTTAGCGGGAAGCATTCCGGCAATACGAATGCTGCTCAGACTTCGTCCCGCGGAAGTTCTCCACGGACGTTAATATATGGGTTTTTAACGAGGTGAAATATTATGACAAGAAGAAAAATGTTTATGCGCATGATAACGGCATCCCTTGTGAGAAGAAGATCCAGAATGGTGGTCGCTCTTCTGGCGATAGCCGTGGGAGCTACGATCCTTTCCGGTCTGGTAACCATTTATTATGACATTCCCCGTCAGATGGGAGCTCAGTTCAGAAATTACGGAGCCAATATGATCTTCCTTGCATTGGGAAGCGAAGCGGACTTTAATATGGATTCCGTAAACGAAGCTGTTTCGCATATAGATTCGTCGAATCTTCTGGGAGTTACGCCTTTCAGGTATGAAACGGTGAGGATACATGAACAGCCTGTTGTTGCCGCGGGAACGGATATGAAAAGCGCGCAGGTGACCAGTCCTTACTGGCATATAGAAGGTCAATGGCCCGATAGTGACAAAGAGGTTCTTGTGGGCAAGAAAATGGCGGAGCTTCTGGGTCTTAAAGAAGGCGACAGCTTCAATGTTCCCTTTGTGGTCCAGGAGGACCCGGACAGTGTCCTGAATCTGGGGATCGATATGAAGGTTTCGGGAATTCTGGATACAGGCGGCTCAGAAGAGGATTATGTATATATGCATATGGCGGATCTTGAGGAATTGGCAGGAGCCACCGAAAGGCTGGACGTTGCGGAGCTCAGCGTTTCCGCCGCTCAGGATGAGCTGAAGGCATATGCCGAGACCATTTCGGAAAAGGTGGACGGCGTTTCGGCAAGTCTTGTGAAAAGAGTTACCCAGTCCGAAAGCACAGTACTGAAAAAGCTGCAGGCTCTTGTGTTTATCGTAACGGTAGTTGTTCTCATACTTACGATGATCTGCGTTGCCAATACAATGACAGCCGTTGTTGCGGAAAGAAGAAAGGAGATCGGCCTCAGAAAAGCTCTCGGCGCGTCGGATAAGGGCATAATCTGGGAGTTCATGGGAGAAGGCCTTCTTTTGGGCGGAATCGGAGGACTTATAGGTTCTTTTTTCGGATTTGCGTTCGCTCAGTTCGTCAGCATACACGTATTCGGAAGCTCCATTACATTCCAGCCGCTGCTTCTTCCCGTTACCATAATTGTTTCCATAGTTGTTACCGGTCTGGCTTGCCTTATGCCTGTAAGAAACGCTATGGATATAGATCCGGCACTGGTACTTAAAGGCGAATGATGATAAAGGAGAATGAAAATGAGTCTTTTAGAGCTTAAAAATATATCGAAAATATACGGAAATCTTAAGGCTTTGGATGATATTAACCTGAAGGTTGAAAAAGGGGAATGGGTTGCCATAATGGGACCTTCCGGTTCGGGAAAAAGTACCCTTATGAACATAATCGGCTGTATGGATAAGCCTTCCGTAGGCGAGGTTTTCCTGGATGGAAAGGATATTTCCAAGGAAAGCGCAAGGAGCCTTACGGAAATCAGAAGAGACAAGATCGGTCTTATATTCCAGCAGTTCCATCTGATTAACTATCTTACGGCTGTGGAAAATGTTATGGTTGCCCAGTATTACCACTCCATGCCCGATGAGGAAGAGGCGCTGGAAGCTCTGAAGAGGGTTGGTCTCGGAGACAGAGCGAAGCATCTGCCCAGCCAGCTTTCAGGAGGCGAGCAGCAGAGGGTCTGCATTGCCAGAGCCCTTATAAATCATCCCGAGGTGATCCTTGCCGACGAACCTACGGGAAACCTTGACGAGACAAACGAAAATATTGTTCTGGATATATTCAGACAGCTTCACGAAGAGGGAGCGACACTTATCGTCGTTACCCATGACCCGGAGGTGGGCGAGGTAGCCGAAAGGACTGTAATTCTGGAACACGGACGAATCAAAAGCGATAAACAAAACGAGGATTTCGGAAAACAAATATGAGGTGATTATGATGAAGAAAAGATTTATACCTGTTGCACTGGGAGCATTAATGGTCCTTTCTCTTGCGGGCTGCGGAGGAAGCAAAGCTGTTACCTATAAGGACGGCACATACGAAGGAAAAAGCAGTGTCTACGAAGGCGATGAGGAAGGCAACGGAGACGGATACGGAGTCGTTACACTGACACTTTCCGGAGGAAAGATTACAGACTGTCAGTTCCTCACATACCAGCCGGACGGAACCCTGAAGGATGAGGAATACGGAAAGCAGAACGGAGAGGTTGCAAACGCAGACTTCTACAACAAGGCTCAGAGAGCCGTTCTTGCCAGCCACGGATACGGCGAGAAGCTTGCGGAGACCGGAGATATAACTAAGGTAGACGCTGTTTCCGGCGCGACAATATCATATAAGGAATTCAAAGAGGCCGTTGACAACGCTTTGGCTGAGGCGGCTCAATAAAATAAACAGACTAAAATTTCGGAAAGAGGGTGAAGGACATGGAAAAACTGAAGCATATTGCTGTGGTCCTTATCGCCCTCTTTCTCTTTCTTATGCTTCCTGTAATGCATTATGTGGATGTTGGAGCCTATCTTTCGGGAGATCTGGATGCTGTGTCCCGGGCTTCGGATGAAATTCCCGAAAGGCCGGAAGGCGAGCTTATTGTTCTCATAAACAAAGAGAAACACGGGAAATATCTTGAAGAGTGGAAGAATTTCTTTCTCGAGCAGGATGTGGGCGTAATTATGGAAGACATACACTGCCTTGTTATGACCTCGGACCCTGCGGGAGTTCAGCTTGCGGAAAGATATCAGGCCCGGCTTGCGGAAAATCAGATGACGATCCGGAAGGAAAATCCTGTTCTGGTGTCCTCCATGGGAGAGGAAGGAATGTTCGATATGATCATATTGTCCCGCGAAGCGTCAGAGGATTTCGGGTTTTCTGATTTCGGGGAAAATATCCTTGTTATTGAGGTGAAAGGAGAATGATATGAGGAAACTGAACGTAATTATTACCGCCTGTATCCTCGTGCTTTTCATCATTCACGGGGTATTCGGGGCGCTGCTTCTTACGGGAAGCGGCTCAACAGCGCTGAAGCCTGTTGCGTGGACTGCGGCAGGTCTTACCGTTGTACACATAGTAATCAGTCTGAAGCTTACATTCGATACATTAAAAATACAAAAGCAGACGGGAGTATCCTATTTTAAGGAAAACCGCCTTTTCTGGGCGAGAAGGATCAGCGGATTCGCTGTTATGGTCCTTCTGGTATTCCACATGACGGCTTTTGGATACTCAAAGGGCGGATTTTACCGCCTGAAAGCTTTTGACGACATAAAACTTATAACACAGATACTTTTTATTGCGGCTTTGGGCACTCACGTTATTTCAAACGCCAAGCCCATGCTCATATCCTTTGGGATAAAAAGTCTTAAGCCCAGAACGGCGGATATACTTATCGTTTTGTCTGTTCTTCTGTTCTGCATGGCGGCCGCCATTGTTATTTACTATCTGAAATGGAACGCTTTTTAAGGAGAGGGATCATGAATAAAATCAATATAGCGGGAGCGGGTCTTGCCGGTCTTTCCGCGGCAATTTCCATAGCCGAAGCAGGCTTTAGCTGTAATCTCATATCCCTTCAGCCTTCGGAGAGAGCTCAGTCCGTTCTGGCAGAAGGCGGAATAAATGCCGCTTTAAACACAATGGGCGAAGGCGATACTCCCGAGGAGCATTTTCAGGATACAATGAAGGGCGGAGCGTTTCTTGCGGATCCCAACGCTGTTGAAGGTCTTGCATATACTGCGCCGGAAATAATAGAGAAGCTTCTGACCATAGGAACGCCGTTTCAGATGGACGGAAAGGGCGTAGTTCTGAGGAATTTCGGCGGACAGAAGAAAAAAAGGACCGTTTACGCAAAGAGCAGCACGGGAAAGGTCATAATGACGGCGTTAATCGATGAAGGGAGAAAATACGAATCATCGGGAAGAATCACCCGATATCCTCATCATCAGGTGCTGGAAATACTGTCAGAGGATAGAATTTGCCGCGGATTGAAAATTTTGGACACATATACAGATGAAGTACAGTACCTTTCAGGTCCGGTTATCATCGCCTGCGGAGGCTTGAACGGCTTTTTCCCTGAATTTACAACAGGAACAGTGGCCAACACAGGAGATCTGGCGGCAGAGCTTTTTTCAGAAGGCGTGGAGTTTGCAAATCTGGAGTTTATCCAATACCATCCGACTACTGTGGCTATACCCGGTAAAAGAATGCTCATAAGCGAGGCCGCCAGAGGCGAAGGCGGAAGGCTTTTCATTGAGCGCAGCGGGAAAAAATGGTATTTCATGGAAGAGCTTTATCCGGAGCTGGGAAATCTTATGCCCAGAGACGTTATTTCCCGTGAAATGACAAGAGTTTTGGCAAGAGATGACTGCGAAGGACCTGTTTGTCTTGATATGACGGGAATTTCGAAAAAAACATGGGAAAAGAAGCTTTCCGACCTGCGGGAAGAGATTCGGGAATATCTTTCCATTGACCCTGCAAAGGAGCCGGTTTCTGTGTATCCCGGAATACACTTTTTCATGGGCGGAATACGGGTTGACGAGGGACATAAGACCTCTATGGAGAACCTTTTTGCCGCCGGAGAATGCGCCTGCCAGTACCACGGGGCAAACCGCCTCGGAGGCAATTCTATGCTGGGAGCGATTTACGGCGGAAGGATCGCGGCTCAAAGCGCGATGAAATTAGAACACGAAAATTATGAAGAAAAGACCTCTTATCATATATCGGCGGAAGAAAAACAGGATTTTTATGTTTCTCCAAAATCCGCGGCGGAGCTGAAAGGGATTCTTGCAGATTCTCTGGGTATTATCAGGAATGGAGACGACTTGAATAAAGGCATCGAAAGAATTGATAATCTGCTGAAAGACAATAATCTTACAGCAATGGAGAAAAAACGGATTCTTCTGGGAAAGGCGATGATTCTTTCGGCTCTTGCAAGGGAAGAAAGCAGGGGAGCTCATTTCAGAGAAGATTATCCGGAAGCAGATGAAGCTTATAGAAAAACTACGGTTTCCCGAATGGGAGACGGCATAGAGATATATTTCAGGGATATACCCGAAAGGAGAGAAAGCCATGAAATACAGAATTGATATTGAGCGGTATTCTCCCGAAAAGAAATCATATATTGAATCTTTTTACTACGAAACGGATTCGGAGACGGAAACAGTGGCGAATGCCCTTGCGTTTTTAAACGCGAAGAGCAACTTGAAAAACGCGGACGGACAGGATGCGGAGCCAATAGGCTGGGAATGCGGCTGCATGCAGAAAAAATGCGGTGCCTGCGCAATGGTAGTAAACGGAAGGCCGGCTCTTGCCTGTGATTCGAGGCTTTCGCGGTGCGGTAAGGTCATACGTTTAAGCCCTTTGAAAAAATTCCCTGTTGTCCGGGATCTAATAGTGGACAGATCGGTAATGTTTGAGAATCTGAAAACCATAAAGCTCTACTTTGAGGACAATGCGGATTTTGGCGAAGAAACTGCAGGAATTGCTTACGAGGCTTCCAGATGTCTCCAGTGCGGATGCTGTCTGGAGGTATGCCCCAATTTCATTGCAGGCGGAACTTTTACGGGAATGGCATCGGCAGTACCTGTAACGAGACTTTTTGCCGAGCTTCCTGCCGAAAAGATAAAGGAGCTTTCAAAGCTTTACAATAAACACATATTCGAGGGGTGTGGAAAATCCCTTGCCTGCCGGAATATCTGTCCGGCAAAAATAGATATTGAAAAAATGCTTGTAAATTCCAATGCCGCGGCTGTGTGGAAGAGGGTTTTCAGGCATCAGGAAGGAGTTAAAAAATGGAAAAATCAGGATTTAAAGTAAAATTGACGGATATATTGCTTCTGGTCGTGACTCTGGTGTTTTTTATCGGAATGCAGAAGGCCTTCGCTCCCTGCGGGCTGGCTGAAGACGGAAGCTTCATGAATTGTCACTGGGCAGGAAATGTGATTTCGGGACTTGCCCTTGTGATGCTTATAATTGCGGTAATTCATCTCCTTTCGAGAGACGGAGGTATCAAAAAGGGGCTTTCAATTTCGATGATACCTCTGTCCATTCTCGCTATTATTATACCAAACAGGCTTATTACTCTGTGCATGATGCCTTCAATGCGGTGTCATGCCGTTATGACGCCTGCAGTTATAATTTTTTCCGTAATTACAATAGTTTTTGCTATTTTGGACGTATTTGTTCTTAAGGAGAGAGATTGATATGAGATTTGCGAAAGAGTTAGCTTTGCGCAACATGAAAAGAAAGCCTATGCGGACAGCGGCCCTTATAATTTTAGCGGCTTTTCTGGCATTTTCCGTGTTTGCGGGAACCATGATAGTTATGAGCCTTCAGAGAGGACTGGAAAGCTATCAGACCCGTCTGGGAGCGGATATTGTGGCTGTACCCTTTGAAGCCAGAACGAAGGGAAGCCTGGATTCCATACTGCTTCAGGGCATTCCCGGGTATTTTTATATGGACTCCCAGTATTATGAGAAAATAAAGAATACATCTGGAGTAGAGGTCGCTACGCCTCAGTTTTATTTGGCTTTGGCCAGCGCTGGATGCTGTTCCATTCCCGTGCAGATAATCGGTTTTGAGCCGGAAACTGACTTTCTGATTCAGCCTTGGATAAGCCAGAGCTATTCCGGGACAGTAGGCGACGGGGATGTTATTGTGGGAAGCGATATTTCCGTGCCCCTGAACCATCAGCTCAGATTTTACGATACAGACTGTAATGTTGTGGCTCAGCTTGACAGAACGGGAACGGGACTGGATACGGCGGTTTACGCTAATATGAATACTATAAAACAGATGATGAAGAACGCCCAGGCGCTGGGATTTCATAACTTTGACGGAATAAACGCGGATAAGGTAGTGTCTTCAGTCATGATAAAGGTTGCGGAAGGATATACCATCGAAAATGTAGCCAATGACATAAATATCCATGTGCGGCACATTGAGGCTACGCCTGCCAAAAGCATGATTTCCGGTATAGGCGAAGGTCTTTCCAATGTTTCGGGGATCATAGGGATCCTTACGGTTATGATATGGATCCTTGCAATAGTGATTTTGATGATAGCTTTCGTAATGATAGCTAACGAGAGAACCAAGGAATTTGCCGTTTTGCGGGTTGTGGGCGCGTCCCGGAAAATGCTGGTGCGCATTCTTAGGACAGAGTCGGCGCTAATCAGCGTAATAGGCGCCGCCATAGGAGCTGGCGCGGGATGCCTTATGATCTTCCCTTTTACTGGAGCTATGCGGACAAGACTGGGACTGCCGTACCTGTTGCCTCCCGCGGGAGTTATAATCGGAGTGCTCATAGGAGCCATTGCAATTTCCGTTTTTGCCGGGTGGATGACATCCTATATTTCCGCAAGGAAAATTGCGGGAAACGAAACGGGGCTTATTCTCCGTGAGGATGCTTAGGAGGTGGAATCATGATTTTAAAGGCTGAAAAAATAACAAGACAATACATAAGGCAGAGCCGGAACAAAAATGTTTTCATGGCCGTTAAGGAAACGGATTTTACCTTGGAAGGCGGCCAGCTTGTGGAGATAACGGGACGAAGCGGAAGCGGGAAAAGCACCTTCCTCAATATGCTTGCGGGGCTTCTCGCGCCTTCATCGGGACATATTTTTGTGGACGATACGGATATATATGCCATGGAAGACAAAGAACGCTCCCGTTTCAGAAATCTCAATATGGGTGTGATACCTCAGGGACAGACAGGACTTCAGAGCCTTACTGTGCTTGAAAATGTGCTGATTCCATGCAAAATGTACGGGGATGAAGGGAAAGAGGAATATGCCCGAAAGCTTCTGGATTATGTGGGGATAGGTGAGCTTAAAAATGCTTATCCCAACGAGCTTTCCGGAGGCGAGCTGAGGAGGATGTCCATAGCCAGAGCCCTTATTCAAAGCCCGAAAATTCTTTTTGCCGATGAGCCTACAGGGGATCTGGATGATGAAAATACCCGAAGCGTTCTGCGTCTTTTGCGGAAAACTGCCGACAACGGCTGCGCTGTGCTTTTAGTGACCCACGAGCGTGAGGCGGCGGAATATGCGGACAAAGTATACAGAATGAATGACGGGGTGCTGACAATGTAAATAGGGAAGTCTGAGAATCTTGCTTGTGATTTCTCCGCAGGAAAAACCTGCGGAGACAGAGATTTCCGTTTCCGTGATTCAAAAATATCCCGTGTCCTTTTGGTGAAATGGGGTCGTACAGCCGGATTTTTGAACGTTTTTCAAAAGAAATATCCATTCGGATATTAAATCCGAAAAATCTCAGGGAACAAAAATGATATTTAAAAATCAAAGCATTATGGTTAAGGCTGGGAATTCAGTGGCCGGTGTGTTTTTAAGAAATATCCTGAAAAGACGAAATCTTCGCCCTTTCGGGGTATTTATTTTTTTCGTTTTTCATTGATATTCAGCGCGTTTTGTGATATAATCATATTGTTCTCATATTAAAAACAAAAAATATATTAAATAATTTTAAACGGGATTTACTTAGGGCTGGCAGACAGCTTTTTTGAAGGGAATTAGTTAGTCATAACTAACATGCGGTTTCGTTTAAATGAAAGGAGATGAAAAGAAGTATAACATAAACATAAAAGTCTGTGCAAAATAACGGCTTTTAGTTAGCTTAGTCTAACTGTATTGAGCAGTTTTAGCGATTCCTTTTATGCGGGAGTTACACAGATTATAACAGAGAATGAAATAATGCAATTTAAAATTAGTTTTCATATTATTCGGATTGATTTATGGCTTTTACAAAAAAATTCAGAAAGGATATGATAATCTATGAAGAAAATTGCGGCATTTTTGTTGGCGGCGGTTATGGTGACCGGTCTTGTTCCCGCAATGGCATTTGCGGAAGAACCGAATACAGGGAATTCCGCCTCAGAAGGCTATGTGCTTATGAACATACCCTATGATGACTTCTATGAAGAAGAAGGCGTGAGCGGTGTTGACGCGGTTACATCAGCGACAAAGAACAAACCCCGTACAGGCACCCTTGCGGGCGGTTCATACCATATTGACCCCGAAGGCACAGACATTACAGGCGTGATTTATCCCGTTTATGTTGAGGATATGTCGGTTTTAGCGGACTGTGTTCAGATTACCGATGATTCCAGCGTAGACATCACGGTAACAAACAGAGGACAGACAACTACAACCACATACGCAGGAAAAGACGCGTTATTCGAGAGCGCAAGCTATTCTTACTATGTTCTTGATGAGGAGCCCTCATATTACAAAGAACTTTCCGGCTCAAACGGAAGCTTTTCATTCTCAGTTGTTAAGGGCGATGTAACCGAAGTTACCGGAGTGGAAGGCGAAGTAACCGTTGGCGCGCGCCACGCGGACATTGAAATCAAGCTTTCCGGCACAACAGGCATCAATCAGGGCGATAAAGTAAGCGGAATCGTCCTCACATTTGACGACAACAGCAAAATGGGTCTCAAACATATCGAAAACATCTGGAGAGCAACGGAAATCGGCGGTTCGACAAGTGATCTTGGCGGAAAAACGATCAAAAATATCCGCTATTACACACAGACATCGGTAATAGATTTCCCTGTAAACATCATAATCTCTGACGCAGGTTATGTTCTTATGAATATTCCTTACGCTGATTTCTACAAAGCGGAATTGGGCGAAAATGCCCCTGAGGTTGACGCAGTTACATCTGCAACAAAGAACAAACCCCGTACAGGTACCCTTGCGGGCGGTTCATACCATGTTGACCCTGCAGGCACAGATATTTCTGGCGTGATTTATCCCGTATTTGTAACAGATACAACGGTTCTTGAAGATTTTACCGAGATTACGGATGAATCCAGTGTAGACATCACGGTGACAAACAGAGGACAGACAACTACAACAACATACGAAGGAAAAGACGCATTATTCGAGAGCGCAAGCTATTCATATTATGTACTCGACGAGAAACCTGCACGCTATAAAACTCTTACGGCAGAGGACGGAGAATTAAGCTTCTCGGCAGTAAGCGGCAGAGCGGTTTCTGTTGAAGGCGTAACTTATGAGGCAGAGTACAACACCCACCACAAAAACTTTGTGGAAATTCATCTTTCCGATACAGAATTCGTTAAACAGGGTGATACCATAAGCGGAGCAATCGTTACTTTCAGCGATGGATCTTCCATGGCTCTGCGCCACATTGTGAATATCTGGCGAGGCACTTGGATCGGAAGCGACAAAGCCGAGGAATTTGCAGGCAAGACCATTACCAACATTCGTTATTACACTCAGAACGGTGTATATGACTATCCTGTGAATATCCCGATCAAGCAGAGCAGCGACCCTGTTTCGGCTGCTTTTACAGACAGCACCACAGTATCCCTGACCGGCCTGCCTGATGATATTCAAAACCCCAAAGCCACAGTGCAGACCGTAGTTGGCCGCGGAGAAACACCCACTGTCATCGCTGACGGCGTTGATGTTGCAAATGGAGTTGTAACTACCACAGAAGCGGCTGAAAGCGGAACAACTTATGAAGTCATTGTCAGCAGCGACAACTACGCAGAGCAGGAGACCACAATAAAGTATTTCCTGTCTCAGCTGATCGGTACATATCAGCCTCTTTTTGAAGGTGCAACCTTTAACGAGGAATATGATCATTACTGGCATGATTACACTGCCGCAGTAGTAGGCGCTTCCGGCGCGGATGACATGGTTGCTTATATGAAGAGCGCAGTTAACGCGGATGGTTATGGAGAAGAGGCTGTTCCTCCTAACTTCTACTGCGGCTTTACGAACGATGTAAAGACTATTGAATTTGGCGGTGAGGACGGCGCGACCGTTACATTTACCAAAGAAGACGGAACCAAAGTTACCCGCAGCTACGCTTTCCTGAAGGACGCAGCAGCAACGGGTCAGTATGGCGACTATCCCATGTCTATGGACGGATATCTGTTCAAGGCTAAGGATGCGGAAGAAAACGACCCCTTCGCATATCTGCTGATGTTCCCCGACACACCGGATACCACTTACCATCTGGAATTCCGTTATGGCGCAGCGGAGGAGGATCTCCTGAAGCTCCTGGAAGGTCCCTGCGGTTACTGGGTAGCGTCTGCGATTCAGACATCCGCTCTGACTGAAGAAGACGAAGACACTCTGCAGAAGGTAATCTCTCTCTTTGTAGTAGAAAACATGGCCGAAATGACAACGGAGGAGACCAAAGCTCAGCGCAGAGGTCTTGTAGGCACATGGGACTGTGATTTTTCAGCTTTCCCGGAATACGGCGACGCTAAGATGTATATCGTTCTCTCCGCGGACGGCACGGGAAAAACCTATGCGGATTTTACAGGCACAGGTAAACCTGCTCTTACCGCTGAGTATACATTTTTTGCCTATGACAATAACGCATCGGACGGAAAAGAATCCGGTACTTATATCGCACTGAATCCAACTGCCGATACCGTTACACCCGGAGAATATGAGATTACTCGCATCAATGGAAAGAAGGCCCTTGTATTTACGTCCAACGAAGGTGTTATTACTTATTATCTTCGCAAAGAACAATCCGGCGGCGGTGGAGGCGGCGGAAGCTCAGCTGTTTCCAAATTCACTCTTACATACGAGACAAACGGCGGTTCCGAAATCAAGGCTGAAAGCTACAGCTCAGGCACGAAAGTAACTCTCGACAAAACTCCTGTTCGTGAAGGATATACATTCACAGGCTGGTATTCAGACAAGGAGCTTACCCAAAAAATCACCAGCATTCAGATGAACAGTTCAAAAACCGTTTACGCTGGCTGGACACAAAACGGTTCACAGCCCGTAAATCCTGATGCGCCTGATGAAAATACATCTTTGATAGAGATCAGAATCGGAAGCACTAAATATAAGCTCAACGGCAAGGACATGGAAATGGATTCCGCTCCTTTCATCGATGAGAACGACAGAACAATGCTTCCTGTAAGAGTTGTGGCGAACGCACTTGGCATTTCCGACGATGACATCGCATGGGACAACGAAACAAAAACAGCGTCCTTCACAAGACCTGACGGAAAGGTCGTTTCATGCACAGTAGGTGTAAAGAACATTAAAATCGGTGATGAAGTAATCGAAATCGATACAGCTCCCGTAATCAGAAACGACAGGATCTACCTTCCTATGAGAGCGTTATTCAACGCCTTTAACGTTTCCGATGCCCATATTATCTGGGACGGTGCTTCAAAGACAGTTACAGTCACAAAAGAGGCTCTGGATGATATAAAAGCTCTTACTGAATAATATTCTTCAGAGGATTAAAAACAAAAGCTAATAATTTTTTCATATTATATTTGGTCGGTCCGGATATGTTCCGGGCCGGCTTTTTATGGAAAGTGACCCGGCTGGGCACGAAGTGCGGAATGATTATGTAAAAGCAGGAAAGAAGGTATATTATGGGACTGTACAAAAAATTCGTAAATCAGACGAGAAAACCGGAAGGATTTCTGGGCAGGATGATGGTCAAGGGGATGAACAGCGGCCATGTCAAGCTTGCCGACTGGGGAATGTCACATCTTGATGGGATTACTGCTCTTAACATTGCTGAGCTCGGATGCGGAGGCGGACGGAATACCGCCGAATTGCTGAAACGCTATCCGCAGGCAGAGGTAACGGCGCTTGACTATTCCGAGGTTTCGGTTAAAAAAACACAGGAATATAATAAAGATATGATCACGGCGGGAAGATGCAGAGTCATTCAGGGAAATGTATCCGAACTGCCCTTTGAGGACGGCGTTTTTGATCTTGCCACAGCGTTTGAGACGGTCTATTTCTGGCCGGGACTTAAACATTGTTTTTCCCAGGTATACAGGATTCTTAAGCCCGGCGGCGCGTTTATGATATGCAACGAGTCCGACGGTATTGATGAAACAGGCCAAAAATATGAGAGGATCATAGAGGGTATGAAGTGTTATACCATCGATGAGCTTTCTTCAGCGCTGACGGCAGCCGGATTTACGGAAATAAAATCCGACCGCTGTGACAGTAAGCCGTGGATCACGGTAATTGCAAGAAAGTGAGTGGTTGCTTTCGTACGGCTTGCGAAAGCCGTGAAAGAAATCTGGTGAGATGGGAAAGGAGGATGCGGCATAAATCTGAATATAATTTTGAAGCCCTTTTTCTGAACTGTTTGTAATGACAGCCGATAAAAGGGTTTTTTATTTAGAAGTAAAGTTACAGGTCGGATATAAAAACTCCTTTTGCTGAAGGTTGTCAATACTAAATTGGAAGGTTTGCGTGTCTGTCATCTCAGGATTTGAAAAGGGATGCCCGTCATGATATAATTCAAACCGGGACTATTGTTTATGAAAAAGAGATGACGGGAGGACAGAGCTATGGAATTATTCTCAAATTCAGGTGACAGCAGCGCGGGACAAATAGATTATAATCGTTTGAGAAAAGATCTTATAAATGAATTTGGCGCGCAGATGGCTGTATTTAGCGGAGTGGTAGGATTCGCGGCTATGAGTGATGCGCAAAAGGCCTCCGAGGATCAGCTCCTTGAAATGGCCAGAAGAGTCGGCTTTAATATTGACAGATACAGAATTTAGTTTCGCAGAGCACCTTAAAAGCTGAGTATAATTTGTATAAAACAATTGGACAGGATTACATAAAAGCCTCTGTATCAAACTGTATTTGCAGAATGATAACGGGGCTTTTGCTTTCCGTAAAATTTTTTCAATCTTATTTCAATATTTCCTGTTATAATATACCCATAGGCGGTGATATAATGAAACTTTTACTGGCAGAAGACGAAAAACGAATGGCGAAGGCGCTTATTGAGCTTTTGCGTCTTGAAAAATATGACGTGGACCACGTTGAAGACGGGGTCTCAGCGCTGGATGCAATAGAAAGCGGTATTTACGATGTAGTGGTTCTGGATGTAATGATGCCAGGCATGAACGGCTTTAAGGTGGCGCAGGAAGCGCGCCGCAAGGGTATAAAAACTCCGATCCTCATGCTTACGGCCAAAAGCGAGCTGGACGACAAGGTGGAAGGCCTTGACAGCGGAGCGGACGACTATCTGACGAAGCCTTTCATGTCAAAGGAACTTCTTGCGCGGCTCAGGGCTCTGTGCCGGAGGAACATAGATACTCCCGACGGTACTCTGGCCTTTGGCGATATTTCTCTGAATATGAACTCGGCATCTCTCACCTGTACGTCAAACGGGCAGTCAGTCAGGTTGGGAGAGAAAGAACTGCGAATTCTGGAATACATGATAGCAAACGGAGACCAGATACTGACCCGCGAACAGCTTGCCCTGAAGATATGGGGCTTCGAAAGCGACGCGGAATACAACAATGTTGAAGTGTATATGTCCTTTACCCGTAAAAAGCTGAACTTCATAGGTTCAAAAACCATGATCAAGGCTGTCAGGGGAATAGGCTATGAATTGAGGTATGAAAATGTTCAATAAAACACGACGGAAAATAATTGCGGCAGTCATGGCGTCCCTTATACTTCTCCTTGCGATAACCCTCTGTGTTATATACATTTCCAGTTATAGCTCAATAAGGTCCCGGGATCGGGAAATGCTTAAGCGGTACGCTGAAATGTATACGCTGGAAAACAAGCTGAATGAAGCTGAGCCGGCATTTCCTGATGCTGAGAATCCGACAAACGGTATTCCATTGGAAGAGATTGGGGAAAACGGGCAAAAGCCGGCTCCTCCCGAAGGACCTTCCGAAAATATGCGGGGACGAAATGAGCGTATCTTTGATCTTTCCACATTCTATTCGGTGGCTTTTTCTGATTCCGGAGAGGTTCTTTATGTGGACAGAGGGAAGACAGAGCTTTTCGCGGAGGATGAGCTCATAGAGCTTGCAGAGGAAATCCTTGCAAAGGGCAAAGCTGAAGGCGAGATCAGCGGGCTCATGTATGTGAAGACTGACAAGCACAACTGCACCCTTGTGGCGTTTATGGACAATACAGTATCAAAGGGCAGTATGAATACCCTCCTCAGATACACTTTGATAGCAGGAGGAGCCGCTATTGTGGTGCTTTTCTTCATCTCCCGAATGCTTGCAAAACGGATCGTAAAGCCTCTTGAGGAAAACGATGAAAGACAGAAGCAGTTCGTGTCCGACGCAGGCCATGAGCTGAAAACTCCCGTAGCAGATCGGAAG
>JAFWDD010000020.1 GCA_017534115.1 Bacillota bacterium
GACAGGAGAAAAGCTCTTGAAACAGCCATGGCAGGCTGTGAGATCGCGGAAAAAAGCGTGCCTGAAAGTCCTCTTTATGCCGGAAGTCTTTATAAGAAAGCTCTTATGGAGTTCAAATGCAATAAGCTTGAGCTGGCATACAGGGATATGACGGAAGCCCTGAAACTTCAGGAAGAAATTATGGGCCCGGATCTGAGCGTTGTTGATGTGACAAAATGCGCGCTGGGCGAGATTTACATGGCAATGGGCAGAAATATGGAGGCCGTTAAAATATTCGAAGGACTTTGTTCAAAAGGCGCAGGCCAGTCAAGAGCCGAAAAGCTCATGTTTGCCAGAATGAAGCACCTTATCGCAAAATGCCAGGAAAAAATGGGCAACGACGATATGTGTATGATTGGTTATAACCTTGCGGTGGTAACATTCGAGCAGTTCAAGCTCTGCGACAGAGAGGAATATATGCGTCTGCTTACGGATTACAGTGAGTTCATGCAGAAAAAGGGACTTTTCTCCGATGCCGGAAAGCTTCTGGAAAGAGCGGTTTCCGCATATGAGGAAACCGGAAACGCGCCTTTGAGGAATAAGGCGGAAATATACAAAAAAATCGGTGATATTTATAAGGAAAGCGACATTGACGGCGCCATTGGGGCATACGAAAAAAGACTGGAGCTTCTGAAAGCGGACAGCGCTTCATCCAGCGCGGAAATTGCCAACGCAGCAATGAGAATTGCCGATATGTATGTGGAAGACGGAAATTTTTCCGAGGCCATGAAATATTCTATGGAGGCTCTTTCCGTTGTGGAATCGAAACTGGGCGAAGGGCCGGAGTACGCTAAAATACTTACCCACAGCGCAGGCCAGTACATCAAATGGGGCAAGGTGGACGACGCTGTTCTTGTTTTATCGAGAGCGGCGGACATATATCTGGGAAGCAAAGGTCCGGAAAGCGCCGAATATCTTGAAACTATCGAGAAAAAAGGGCTTATCTGTTTCGAGAACAATATGCACGAGAAAGCTCTGCCGGATCTTGAAAAAGTATACAACATTATGCTGAAAAAGGACAAAAACCTCATTAAACCGGAGGTTTTGGACGCAATCAAGACCATTTGCGGCGAAAGAAAGGATTTCATAAAGCTGGCGAAAATAAAAATGGGCAAAGAGCTTTAAGAGCGCAAAAAATGTTGACATACTCATGATTTTATGATATTATCCAATGGTATGCGTTTGCCGCATGAGAAGGCTTTTTAAAGTTCCGGTTTTGCCGGACGCCGAATTCAGCGAGTTTATTTGTGAGGAGGTGTGCAAGTATGTACGCTATTATTGAAACAGGTGGAAAACAGTACAGAGTATCCGAAGGCGACGTAATCAAAGTTGAAAAACTTGGTGTTACAGAAGGCGGATTTACTTTTGACAAAGTTATGGCTTTATCAAACGACGCAGGCTTCAAAGCAGGCGCTCCCTATATTGACGGAGCATCCGTATCCGCAACAGTACTGGGCGAAGGCAAAGCAAAAAAAGTCATCGTTTACAAATATAAAGCTAAAAAAGGCTTCCACAAGAAAAAAGGTCACAGACAGCCTTACACAATGCTTAAGATTGACAGCATTAACGGATAATTATGATAAACGCATGTATTTATAAGAATAAATCAAACAATATCTGCGGTTTTGAGTTAAACGGGCATGCGGATTTTTCCGGTGAGGGAAGCGATATTGTCTGTTCGGCCGTAAGTTTATTGGTAATAAATACAGTTAATTCCATAGAAGAATTTATCGGTGAGGAAATGAATTGCGAGGCGGACGAAGCCTTGGGCGGATTTTTAAAGGTCACCTTTCCCCGCATACAGGAAGGCGGCGAAAATTCCGGGCTTAACCTGATTTTAAAGGTTATGGAAAAAGGACTTGCCGATTTAGAGAAAGAATATGGAGATTTTATTAAGGTAGCAACAAAGGAGGTGCCAATATGTTAAAATTAAACCTTCAGTTTTTCGCACATAAAAAAGGTGTTGGCTCAACTAAAAACGGACGTGATTCCAAATCAAAAAGACTTGGACCGAAACGCGCTGACGGACAGCTTGTAAGAGCAGGCAACATCCTTTATACCCAGAGGGGAACACATATCCATCCCGGTCTTAACGTAGGCCGCGGCGGAAATGACAATCTTTTTGCCCTTGTTGACGGACGTGTAAGATACGAACGTTTAGGCAGAGATAAAAAACAGGTTTCTGTTTACCCCGAAGCTGTTGAATATGTTGAAGCTTAATTTAAACTATAACAGAGGCTCCGCACATTGGTGAGGGCCTCTTTTTAGATACCGGAAAGCCGTGCTTTGGCGCTTTTCGGATAAAAAGGACTGATTAATATGTTTGTAGACAGAGTTAAAATACACGTAAAAGGCGGAAACGGCGGAAACGGCGCCGTGTCATTTTACAGAGCCAAATATATAACCCACGGCGGTCCTGACGGCGGCGATGGCGGCAGAGGCGGAGATGTAATTTTTGTGGGCGATGCTCAGATGAATACACTTATGGATTTCAGGTATAAAAGGTCCTACAAGGCCACGCCCGGCGAAGACGGCAGCAAGCTGAACCGCTCCGGAAAGGACGGAGAAAGCATTATCATCAAGGTTCCCGTTGGTACGGTCATAAGAGAGGCCGAATCCGGCAAGGTCATGGCGGATATTGCCCACGACGGCGAGACAAAAGTCCTCATTGAGGGCGGAAAAGGCGGAAAGGGCAACCAGCATTTCGCAACGCCCAGACGTCAAGCTCCCAGATACGCGGAGAAAGGCAGACTTTCCAAAGAATATGATCTGATTCTTGAGCTGAAGCTCATTGCGGATGTTGGGGTGATCGGTCTTCCCAATGTGGGAAAATCCACGTTGTTATCAATGGTTACAAATGCTAACCCCAAAATTGCCAATTACCATTTTACGACTCTTGCGCCCAACCTTGGAGTAGTGCAGTACAAGGACTTCGAGACTTTCGTAATGGCGGACATTCCGGGACTTGTGGAAGGCGCCAGCGAAGGCAGCGGTCTGGGACACCAGTTCCTGAGACACGTGGAGCGTACAAAGGTTTTCGTTCATGTTGTGGATGCGGCGGCCATTGAGGGCGGCGACCCTCTGGATGACATCGAGACAATAAACAGTGAGCTTGTTTCCTATAAAGAGGACCTTATAAAGCGACCTCAGATAATCGCGGCCAACAAAACGGATATTCCCGGTTCGGAGGAAAACGTTCAGCGGATCAAGGAGAAGTACGAGCCTCTTGGATACAAGGTCTTCCCCATTTCCGCGGCAACCAACACAGGTCTGGAGCCTCTCATGGAGGCTGTTGCGGACACGCTTCGCAATTACCCCGAGGACATTATATTCGAGGAGGAATATGAAGAGCTCATTCCCGAGGAAATCGACCATGAGCCTTTCACGATCGAGGTCTATGACGGAGATTACTATGTGGTGACTGGTGTCGGCGTGGAGAAAATGCTGGGTTATACCAATATCGACACGGAGAAAGGCTTTGCATTCTTCCAGAGATACCTGCGCGAGAAAGGCATAATCGACGCGCTGGAGCAAAAGGGAATCAAGGACAAAGACACGGTCAAAATTTACGATCTTGAATTTGAGTATTATAAATAATTTTAAAATGAAAGGAGAATAATTATGGGCTTTGACTTAGGAAATTTAGGCGGATTAGGTAAACTTGTGGGCGGAGCAGGCGGCTCAGGCAATGAGGACTTGACAAAACTTATGGGACTTGTGCAGTCCAGCGGAACAATCGACGAGCTTAAGGCATCACTGAAGGATGTTAAATCCGGAGACGACTTCGTAAAAGCGCTCATCGAGGCAATCAAGAAATGCGCAAGCATGGAAGAGGTAAGATCAACAGTAATGAAAATGATGGCAGGCAAGTAATTATGAAACACATGGGGCGGAAGGAATTTCGTCCCTTTTTTTGTTGGAGAGAAATAGCTAAATTCCCGCTTTGCGGGAGCTAAATTCGCTTGCCGCGAGCTAAATTGCGCCTTTTGCGCAGCTGTGGTTAGAAGGCGCCCTGCGGGCGCAATGAAGCTTGCTTAGCAAATGAAGCAATGAAGCCGGGCTTTCAGCCCTAATGAAGCCGTCCCCTATGGGGACTAATTTCGGTTAGAATCCGACAAGCGGATTCAGTTAAAGTGCTTCGCACCGGAAGGCGGAATTTGTTGGCTATAATATAAATTGCAGATAAATCCGATTTGA
>JAFWDD010000021.1 GCA_017534115.1 Bacillota bacterium
CCCAGCTATGATGAATAATGTGCTGAAAGTTTTGGATTAAGGCAAAAATAGCTTGACAAGTTTAGCAACTTAATGTAATATAGCAGTAATTCAAATTAATTTGAGGCGTTGACAGGAAGAAAGATATATGCTTCTTTTCAGAGAGCTGCCGGAAGGTGCGAGGCAGCAGGAAGGTATGTTTTACTCATCCTTGAGCCTTTGAACCCAACGGGAACAGGTTTCCTCAGTAGGCTTCAACGGGTTTCTCCCGTTACAGAGAAAGGCATTCTGATATGGATGCTGATTAAAGCGGGTAAGGGATATTCCCTTATCAATAAGAGTGGTACCACGGATATTACCTTCGTCTCTTAAATTACAGGAGACGAAGGATTTTTTAATATTCACGGAAATCTCCGTTTTGCTCCGATTTCCGTGAGGACCGCACCAAAGGTGCGGAAGAGCCATTGGGAAATGTGCTCAGGTATTATAGTTTTCGGTTATTCGGGATTTTAGACGTAAAACTCTGGATTTTGCCAAAAAGGGAAAATAACGGCAGTTTGGTCTTTAAAATATTTGTTATTACGGAAACTGGGAATGTGTTCACGGTTATTTGCGGATTGCAAAAGGCATAAAGAAGCCCCTTTGCAGTTGATTTATATATGTAAATTACGGTATAATATATGGATAACCTATAATAGGCAGAAAGAAATCTTTATTAATTGGTATTCACTCGGTATGGACGCTGAAATATTGGAAAATTAGTGAGTGAAATTCCCGAAAACACAGAAATTCGGGATTAAAATACAGGAATAGAAAGGTGTGTTTGAAATGAAAATGAAAGGCGCCCAGATAGTTGTAAATTGTTTGATTGAGCAGGGAGTAGACGTGGTTTTCGGTTATCCCGGAGGACAGATTATTGACGTATACGATGCTCTTTACGAGTATTCGGATAAAATTACACATATCCTTTCATCCCATGAACAGGGTGCGGCTCATGCCGCTGACGGATACGCGAGATCCACGGGAAAAGTTGGAGTTGTTATCTCCACATCGGGTCCCGGCGCCACAAACCTTGTTACAGGTCTGGCAACGGCTTATATGGATTCCGTTCCCATGGTTGCAATCTGCGGAAACGTAGGACTTCAGCTTCTGGGAAAGGACAGCTTCCAGGAGGTTGACACAACAGGTATTACAGTACCTATTACAAAATACAATTTCATCGTAAAGGATGAAAAGGATGTAGCGAAAACATTGAGAAGAGCGTTTTATATCGCACAGGAAGGCCGTCCCGGTCCCGTAGTTGTGGATATTCTGAAAAACGCTCAGATCGGAATAGCCGATTATGAATATGAGGCTCCCAAAGAGATAATCCGCAGTACAGACAAGCTTCTTCAGGAGGATGTCGACAATGCTGCCGAACTTATAAAAAATGCTGAAAGACCCGTGATTTTTGCGGGAGGCGGAATTATTATCGCAAACGCTTCCGGCGAGCTTTGCGAGTTTGCCGAAAAGATCGGCGCGCCCGTGGCCCTTTCCATGATGGGTCTGGGAGCGTATCCGGCGGACAAGCCCTATTACATGGGTATGCTGGGAATGCACGGAACAAGAGTATCTTCCAAGGCTCTTTCCGAAAGCGACCTGATCATTCTTGCGGGAACAAGACTTTCAGACAGGGTAGTGGGCAAGAAAACAGAGTTTGCCACTCACGCGCCTGTAATTCATCTGGATGTTGACCCTGCGGAGATAAATAAAAACATCGCTTCCGACGCAAGCGTAATCGGAGACCTGAAGGTAGTTCTCAAAAAGCTGACGGACGCTCTTCCTAAAGGCGACAGAAGCCAGTGGCTTGCGAAAATCGCCGAGTGGAAGAAACAGTGGCCGCCCGTTAAGGAGAATAAGGGCGAAATAACGCCTTATCATCTCATCAGCGAGGTTGCGAAGATAATGCCGGAAGACGCTATCGTCACAACGGACGTAGGACAGCATCAGGTATGGACTGCTCAGCATTATCCCTTTAAACTGCCCAGGACCTTCCTTTCATCAGGCGGTCTGGGAACAATGGGATACGGACTTGGAGCGGCGATAGGCGCGAAAGTCGGAAATCCCGGCAGAAAAGTGGTTATGTTCACGGGAGACGGAAGCTTCCATATGAACATGAACGAGCTGGCAACGGCGGCGACTTACGATCTGGATATATTGATCGTTGTGCTGAATAACGGCGTTCTGGGAATGGTAAGACAGTGGCAGAAGCTTATGTATAACCAGCATTACAGCCAGACAACTCTTCACAGAAAAACGGATTATGTGAAGCTGGCGGACGCTTTCGGCGGAAAGGGATTCAATGTTACCACAAAGGCGGAGCTTGCGGAGGTCCTGGAAAAGGTTAAGGACATGAAGGGCTTTGTGATCCTTAATGTGGCAATCGACAAGGACGTAAACGTTCTTCCCATGGTTCCTCCCGGAAACGCTTATAACCAGCAGGTATTTGAAATAGAGGTATAAGAAGGGAGTTTTGTTTATGAAAAGATATGTTCTTTCTGTTCTTGTGGAAAATGTGTCCGGCGTATTAAACAGAATTTCCGGTCTTATCACAAGAAGAGGCTTTAATATTGATTCCCTCACGGTTGCTCAGACAGAGGACGCCGCAAGGTCCAGAATGACCATTGTTATCCACTGCGACGAAAGCGTTATAGAGCAGGTGAGAAAACAGCTGGAAAAGCAGGTTGACGTAATAAGCGTAATCGAGCTTAAGCCCGACGAATCCGTAACAAGAGAACACGTTATGGTGAAGATCCACGCTGAGCCCAAAGAAAGAGTTTCCGTTATTTCCATGGCGGGAGTTTTCAGGGCAAATGTAGTTGACGTAGGCGAAAAATCAATGATTGTAGAGCTTACGGGAGAATCCTCAAAGGTGGAGGCTTTTATTGAAATCGTAAAACCTCTCGGCCTTGTGGAGGTCGTAAGATCCGGAATCACGGGACTTACAAGAGGAAGCAAAAATTGAAAATGTAAAAAAATAGCTTAAATGCTGTTAATTATAAACTATTAAATTACTATCATATTATATATTTTTTTAAGGAGGCTTTTAAAATGGCAGTAATGTATTATGAAAAAGATTGTAACCTTTCTTTATTAGACGGAAAAACAGTAGCAATTATCGGTTATGGTTCTCAGGGTCACGCTCATGCTCAGAACCTCAGAGATTCAGGCGTTAAAGTTATTATCGGACTTTACAACGGTTCCAAATCATGGAAAACAGCTGAAGCAGACGGATTCGAAGTATATGTATCCGCTGAGGCTGCTAAAAAAGCAGACATCATCATGATGCTTATCAACGACGAAAAACAGGCTGAAACATACGCAAAAGACATCGCTCCCAACCTTGAGGCAGGAAACTCACTTGTATTCGCTCACGGTTTCAACATTCATTACAAACAGATCGTTCCTCCTCCCGATGTAGACGTATGGATGATCGCTCCCAAAGGACCCGGACACACAGTAAGAAGCCAGTATCTTGAAGGCAAAGGCGTTCCGGACCTTATCGCAGTATATCAGGACGCAACAGGCCACGCTAAAGAATTAGGACTTGCTTATGCTCTCGGCATCGGCGGAGCGCGCGCAGGCGTTCTTGAAACAACATTCAAAGAAGAAACAGAAACAGACCTTTTCGGCGAACAGGCAGTTCTCTGCGGCGGTGTTTCCGAGCTTATGAAAGCAGGATTCGATACACTTGTAGAAGCAGGCTATCAGCCCGAAAGCGCATACTTTGAGTGCGTACATGAAATGAAACTCATCGTTGACCTTGTAAACAGAGGCGGACTCAGCTTCATGAGATTCTCCATCTCCGATACAGCTGAATACGGAGACTACTGCGTAGGCAAGAGAATCATCACAGACGCTACAAGAGCTGAAATGAAGAAAGTTCTTTCCGAGATCCAGGACGGCACATTCGCTAAGAAATGGATCGAAGAGAACAAATCCGGCAGACCTACATTCACAGCAAGACGTGAAGCTGAAAAGAAAGAGCTTGTTGAGACTGTCGGCGCTAACTTAAGAAAAATGATGAGCTGGAATAACTGATAAAGATTCTCATGAGGAGATAATGAAAATGAGAAGTGACTGTGTAAAAAAAGATTATACAAGAGCCCCTCACAGAAGTCTTTTCAAGGCTATGGGTTATGTGGACGAAGAGCTGGAACGCCCTTTAATCGGCGTGGTAAACTCCCAGAATGAAATCGTCCCCGGGCATATTCATCTTGATACCATCGCGAAAGCCGTTAAGGAAGGCGTTCGGCTTGCCGGCGGAACACCTATTGAATTTCCCGCAATCGCTGTATGCGACGGTATCGCCATGGGACATACAGGAATGCACTATTCCCTCGTTTCCAGAGAGCTTATTGCCGACAGCATAGAGGATATGGTTCTGGCGCACTGCTTCGACGGTCTTGTGCTTATTCCCAACTGCGACAAAACGGTTCCCGGAATGCTTATGGCGGCAGCGCGTTTAAACATTCCCACAATCGTGGTTTCAGGCGGACCTATGCTGGCAGGACTTTCCGCAGGCAAGGTTCTGGACCTGAATTCAGCTTTTGAGGGAGTAGGAGCATACTCGGCAGGAAGCATTGACGACGCCGGACTCTGCAACATTGAAGACCGCGCTTGTCCTACCTGCGGTTCATGCTCGGGAATGTTCACGGCCAACTCCATGAACTGCCTTACAGAGGCTCTCGGAATGGGACTTCCCGGAAACGGCACGATTCCCGCTGTTTTCGCTGAAAGAATACGTCTTGCCAAAAATGCCGGCATAAAGGTCATGGATCTGGTAAGAGAAAACGTATGTCCCAGAGACATTATGACGGAAAAGGCGTTTATGAACGCTCTTACTGTGGATATGGCTTTAGGCTGTTCCACAAACTCAATGCTTCATCTTCCCGCTATCGCTTATGAGGCAGGAGTGAAGATTAATCTGGAAATCGCCAACGCAATGAGCGCAAAGACCCCTAATTTATGCAAGCTTGCTCCCGCAGGCGGATACCATGTGGAGGACCTTTACATGGCAGGCGGAATTTACGCCGTTATGAACGAGCTTTCCAAAAAAGACCTTATCGACCTGTCGGTTAAGACCGTTACGGGAAAAACCGTAGGCGAAAACATAAAAAACACACACGTCAGAGATTACAACGTAATCAGACCCATAAGCGAGCCTTACAGCCCCACAGGCGGAATCGCCGTATTAAAGGGAAACTTCGCGAAAGACGGCTGTGTTGTTAAGAGAAGCGCTGTTGCTCCCGAGATGCTTGTCCATGAAGGACCCGCAAGGGTATTTGACAGCGAAAATGACGCTATGGAAGCTATTTTAGCGGGTAATATAAATCCCGGCGATGTAGTTGTCATCAGATATGAAGGACCTAAAGGCGGTCCCGGAATGAGAGAAATGCTTTCTCCTACATCCGCTCTGGCAGGAAGAGGACTGGACAAGCAGGTCGCTCTTATTACTGACGGACGTTTCTCCGGCGCTACCAGAGGTGCCGCTATCGGCCACGTTTCTCCTGAAGCCGCAACAGGCGGAGAAATCGGAATCATCAACGAAGGAGATATTATTTCCATTGATATTCCCGAAGGAAAAATCAACGTAAAGCTTTCCGACGAGGAAATCGCGGAAAGAATGAAAAACTTTGTTCCCAAAGAGCCTAAAATCAAAACTGGTGTTCTAGGCAGATATGCTAAACTCGTAAAATCCGCGTCCACAGGAGCTATTCTTGGGAACGAATAAATTTTTAAAGGAACAAGGTATAAGATATGTCAGATGTAATTAAAATTTTTGATACAACTCTGAGAGACGGCGAGCAGTCCCCGGGCTGCTCCATGAATCTCAGTGAAAAAATAGAGATGGCAAAACAGCTTGAAAGGCTGAATGTGGATATTATTGAGGCAGGATTCGCTATTGCTTCTCCCGGAGACTTTGAGTCTGTGAGAACCATTGCCGAAACTGTTACCAATCCCACTGTGGCAAGTCTTTCAAGGACCACAAAAAAGGATATCCAGACTGCCTGGGACGCCGTAAAATACGCAAAACATCCCAGGATCCACACATTTATCGCAACATCGCCTCTGCATATGGAGTATAAGCTTCAGATGAGTCCCGAGGCAGTGCTGAACGCTGTGGCTGAGCATGTGCGTTTTGCTTCATCCCTTTGCGATGATGTGGAATTTTCCGCAGAAGACGCAACAAGAAGCGAATGGGATTTCCTTGCAAAGGTCACAGAGGTTGCCATCGCAAACGGCGCAACGACCGTAAATATCCCCGATACTGTGGGATATACAACACCCGACGAGATGTATAATCTCATGAGATATCTGAAGGAGCACGTAAAGGGAATCGATGACATCACCCTTTCCACACATAACCACAACGATCTTGGCCTTGCTGTGGCAAATACAATAGCCGCGATCAGAGGCGGAGTTACTCAGGTTGAGTGCACGATCAACGGCATAGGCGAAAGAGCCGGAAACGCTGCATTGGAAGAGATCGTTATGGCTCTGGAGACCAGAAAGGACTATTTCGGGTTTACGACCAATATCGACAAGAAACAGATTTACCGCTCCAGCAAGCTCCTTTCCAGAATGATAGGCGTTTTTCCTGCGCCCAACAAGGCTATTGTGGGTAAAAACGCTTTTGCTCATGAATCCGGCGTGCATCAGCACGGAGTTATGGCAAACAGAGGTACTTACGAGATTATGACTCCCGAATCCATAGGTCTTAACCAGAATACTATGGTTCTGGGCAAACATTCCGGCAGACACGCATTTGCGGAAAGGCTGGAAAGTCTGGGAATCGTTCTTGAGCCCGAACAGATCGACGCTGCTTTCGCTCAGTTCAAAATCCTTGCGGACAAGAAGAAAACCGTATCCGACAGAGATATTGAGGCTCTTGTTGGAAGCGAAAGAGGCACTATCGACGAGACATACGAGCTGGAAAGCTTTGTTGTAAACAGCGGTACTGTTATTGACGGAACAGCTACCATAGTTGTGAAGAAGGACGGAGAGATCCTTAAACAGACTGCCATGGGCGAAGGCCAGATAGAGGCTGCTTTCGCGGCTATAAACGCTATCTGCGGTATGGAGCCTGAGCTTATGGATTATAATATATTCTCGGTTTCCGAAGGCGGAGACGCTCAGGGCGAGGGTACGGTAAAGCTTAAATATAACGGATATAAAGCCACGGGAACAGGCGTCAGCGTGGATATTATCGAGGCAAGTATCAGAGCTTACCTCAACGGTATAAATAAGCTTATATACGCTATGAACAGAAATAAATAATGGATTCCATTAAAATAATGCCCGGACAGAGTGCCTTTTGTCCGGGTTTTAAATAAGAATACACAGGGCGCAAGCCTTTTATATAGAATAAGAGAGGATGATAAAGATGGGAATGACAATGACTCAGAAAATCATTGCGGCACACGGAGGCGTGGATTCCGTCAAGGCAGGCGAGCTTATCAGAGTTAAGCTGGACCTGGTTCTGGGAAACGACGTTACTTCTCCCGTTGCCATAAATGAATTTGAAAAAGCCGGTTTCAACAAGCTTTTCGATAAGGAAAAGGTAACATTTGTTTTGGACCATTTTACACCTAACAAGGATATTAATTCCGCTATGCTTTCCAAAAGATGCAGGGATTTCGCGCGCGAATACGGCATAACCAACTTTTTTGATGTGGGAACAGTGGGCGTTGAGCATGCGCTTCTTCCCGAAAAAGGTCTTGTCGCTCCCGGAGAGATCATAATCGGAGCAGACAGCCATACCTGCACATACGGCGCTGTGGGAGCATTTTCAACAGGCGTTGGCTCCACAGATATGGCGGCCGGAATGTATTCAGGCGAGGCATGGTTCAAGGTGCCTTCCGCAATCAAATTCGAGCTTACGGGAAAACCTTCCAAATACGTAAGCGGCAAAGACGTTATACTTACGATTATCGGTATGATCGGCGTTGAAGGCGCAAGATATAAATCCATGGAATTCACGGGAGACGGCCTTAAATACCTTTCCATGGACGACAGATTCTGCATGGCCAACATGGCTATCGAGGCCGGCGGAAAGAACGGCATTTTCGAGGTAGACGAGAAGACTCTGGAATACGTAAACGGCAGAGTGAACAGACCTTTTACTGTTTATAAAGCGGACGATGACGCGGAATATGACGAAACCTACGTTATAGACCTTTCAAAGATCCAGCCCACAGTAGCATTCCCTCATCTTCCCGAAAACACAAGACCTGTTTCGGAAGCGGGAGATATTTCCATTGACCAGGTTGTTATCGGCTCCTGCACAAACGGCAGACTTGAGGACCTGGAGGCTGCCGCTGAA
>JAFWDD010000003.1 GCA_017534115.1 Bacillota bacterium
GTTTGCCTCCAACGTCGCAGAATACTCAGAAAAATGCACTTTCTTTCCTTTGACTGCGCCCTCTGCGGTCCATTTGGCAGCTTGTTTCTTACCTGATTCTCAGCATCGCAGGCTCTCTGTAAAGGCATCATTGCCGTTATCTCCGCATCAACGGTTTAGTGTGTTAAATTTTAACGAATTTTATCACGATTATTTTCTGATGTCAACAAATTTTTCAAAAAATTTTTATCTAAAACTTCGAAATAACAGCATAATCGCAAAAGCAAAAGCAGAACCTTTAAGATTCCGCCTCTTTATATAAAAGCAGTTTTTTATCCATAATTATTAATGTAGTTATATCTCCAAACCATTTGTCCGTTCGTTTCTTCTCATTCGCATCGTTCTTTGGCCACAATCAGAGTAAAATAGCCCGCATCATCTGGAATTTCATCGACATTCCCATATATTTTTTCATCTGCCATGCCGCAATTCTCTATAGAATATATATCACGTCCGCTGTGCCTAATTATATCTTTCACTTTTGATATGTTTTTGCCTGATTTCATCAAAACATATGTACCTGACTGATTAAAACATTCGTTTGTTTTATGTGCTGCAGGTAAAATATGCAGAGATTCGTCCCATTCCGCCAAAGGTATATTCATCCTTGCCGCAGCTGCGCAGAATGATGTTACTCCCGGCACCTGCTCTACTGAATAACCGTTTTTTTCCAAAATGCGCTGAATATAACTGAATGAACAATAAACTGAAGGATCCCCAAGGGTAATATATACCACATTTTTACCTTTATCCATATAATTTTCCAGAAGCTTTGCCGCCTTTTCATGCTCTGGCTCTATCATTTCATGGTCATTAATCATTGGCATATATACCGGCACCAATTCTTTATTTTCCAACTCAGGAATCATTGCCAAAGCAACCCTGTATGCAGCTGATTCTTTCGCAACTTTACCGGGTACGGCAATCACATCGTTTTCCCGAATCAGGCGAACAGCTTTCTGCGTCATCAGCTCCGGGTCTCCTGGACCCACTCCCACACAATACGCGATTCCTTTCATATATATTCCTCCCGTTGAATAAAGAAGACGGAACAATTTATCCCGTCTTTTATCACAAATTATGTAAATACGTTTATTATCAAAAACAGCAACAGGTTATTCTCAAACAGGAACGATGCCAGCTGTGTCTGACTTATCAGCGTCATTAGTCCTGAATTCGGATTTACTGTAAAATATGTAAGAATTATTCCCAAAATCCAGATAATGGCAAGTCCCTGTATCGCTCCTACGATCATACCGAAAAATCTGCTGAAAAAGCTGAGAACCGGCAAATTGGAAAGCATATCCAGAAGGGCAAGTATAATATAGCAGATAATCAGAATTACCACAAAAATAATTATTACTACTATTACATTCATACATATGTTTGCAAGAAATCCTGATATATAGCTGTGGACATCCGTTGTTCCCAAAATACCCTTTACCACCGAATTATCATTATTCAGAAGAGCTGTTTTCAAAAACTGCGGTATGCGCATATTGTTGACATATTCTGTCGCGTTTGCCGCTCCATATACATTCAACACTCCTTCAAATTTAAATGAAGTAGATATTTTTTCATATAAAATCTCATAGAATCTTGTGCCCCTTGCCCAGCTGCATACCGGCGGAGCAATAAAATATGTACCTATTATAGCTATGGGTATGGGCAAAAATCCCAGAGCGGTTTTCACAAACCCTCTTATAAGCCCGACCACTGCTGGCACTACAATTATGAGAAGAAAAATAATATCAAGTTTTTCAGGTGTCATAAAATCACCTCATTTTAAGTATCTCCGCGCTTCCTCTTTTTACATAAAGAACTCTGTTGATTTTATCCAAAATGGAAACATCGTCAATGGTCTGGGTAGAAACTATCTGCCAAACGATTTTACCGGAATAGCTTATGCCTTTATATACGTTTCCGCAGCCAGCTACTATACCTTCCTTGTTAGCACTTAAATACGTAATTTTTCCTCCGCATTCGCAGGAACCTTCTTCCTTGCCGTTTAAATTATACCAGCAAACAGTCCCAACAGGTTTTCCCTCATAGTTTATGCGCTTGTCCCCATAAGCTATAATAACCCGCTTATCATCATATTTGTATACACTGTCCACCTCATTTGTAAGCTCGAAATTCCATTGTTCGGCACCATCTTCCGAAATAGCAAAAACAGATGTGTCTGACACGCAGTAAAGTTCGTTGCCCTTCATAAAACTAATCCAGGGGATTATCTGTTCCTCATAATCCAGAGTTTTATATACAGAGTCCATGTATTTGGCTCCTTCATTGGAATCAATATAGAGGAATGCGATGGAAGCTTTTACCACAACATCCGTGGTATCCAGATAGGAAACAGCAAGAATTCTGTTATCATCGGAAATATCAACCGCTACCGGGTATACACCTTTCATTTTATCTATTCTTTCTTCTATAAGCGTTCCGGCAGAGTCATAGACCTGAACGCTGTAACCATCGGTATTCTTAAGTATAAGAGAAAGATATCCGTTTTTATTAAGTGCAGCCTGGGTGATTGTTCCTTCTGTATTTACAGAGTATTGCGGACCGATCTTGGAGTAAACTCTTACTGTTTTACTGGATGTTTCGGTTACCGCAACAGTTCCTTCTTCAATTACTATACTTGGAGAAGCAAGAGTATATATATCCGCCCACTCCATTGTATCCATATCTGAATAATACTTTATGCCGTCTCTTGTGCAGTAGAAAAATGAACCTCCGTCTGTTCTGAAATATGTTTTCGTCGCATTTTCCGTAACAAGGGATTGAATAACATCATATTCGGTTGATTCTGGCTTTTCCCTGTCTATTATGGTAGCGTAAATTACAGCTGTTTTTTCTTTTTCTCCGTCTTTGTTTTTATTATAATGTCTTACAAGAACAATTACCGCAAGAATTATAATTATGATTATTATAATATTGGTAGTTTTTCTCTTCCATTTTCTTTTTTTCTTTATTTCTTCAGGAAGATTTTCGACCTCCTCGTCATCCTCTTCATCAGGATCTTCTATATCGTCATCGTCATATTCCACCTGAAAAGGCGAATTTTTGGGAGGCATAGCAACAAACTCTATTCTCTTTTCGCCATCAGAATCTGATTTTTCATTTCCATCATCAGAAGCATTTCCAGAATCCGCTGTATCATCCTCATCAAAAGAAAATTCTATAGAAGGTCTTTTTTCATCCTTATTTTCTTCGTTATTATCTTCATTATTCAAATTTTTGAAATCGTCGTCCATATGAACCTCTCCATGGATATGTGTTTTTTACATAATACTATAATTTCCTTTTATTTGCAATTAATATTGCCTTTCATAAAAGTTAAAAAAAGTATAATAATTATCTGCACTATGCCCAGATATCCGAAAAGAGGATAAAGAACTTCTACAAATCCCGAAAAGCCTATTCTTGAAAATACCGCTCCCAATGCCAATATAATTAAATAGAGGCTGAAACCTCTCCGTTTCACTTTGCTTTTCATCCAGTTCATCGCACCGTATCCGTTGGCGGCCGCAGTTGTAAATATGGCCGATAACAGAACGATTTTATAAACAACCGATGTATATCTATAATCAGAAAGTGCTGAAAGTAATGGAATATTTCCACTTATCTCCCTTTTGCAAAACCAAAGCACTGCTCCTATGGACAGTCCTATGGCAAAAATCCCCATACCTCCGGCAACTCCGCACAAAAACGCTTTTTTGTCTGTTTCCGCCAGCTTCCTCAGAGGTACTATAACAGGTATTATCGTAATAATATTGTAGGAAGAATAGAGCAATGCGGAGAAAAGCCATGAATTGCCTGTGAGATTAAAAACCGGCACTTCGCTCCTGCTTAAAATAGCATTTATGCCTAAGAATAAACATCCGCCTATCAAAACCGGCGCGACAAATGAATTCAGCTTTACAATTCCTTCATCACCTTTTATAAATATCAACAAGCAAAATCCAAGTATTACAGAAACACCTATAAAGTATTTCACGGAAAAGGCTTCCACCGCCAATGAACCGCTTGCGGAAACCATTGCGAAAAACAGCACAAACAGAAATATCCCGCATATGTTTTCCATTATTTTCCCAAATGTTTTTCCCATCGCGAATGCCATAAAGCTTTCATAATCATGAATTTCTTTGTTGGAATTCGCTGTTTTTATAATTCCGAAAAGGCTTAGAGAGAGTATCACCCCGCATATCAAAAGTCCTAAAATCCACTTGTTTCCATGTATTATAAAGAATTCATATATTTCTTTTCCGGATGCAAAGCCGGCTCCGATTACTCCTCCTGTAAATACGAATGAAAGCCTCAACACATTTCGAATATCACTGGATTTTTTCAAATAAAAAAGCCTCATAATTTTTTTACAAATATATGAGACTTTCATTTTCTTTATTCAGTTTTGCCTGTAAGGTTTTCATAGGTTTCGATGTATTCCTTTGCCGAATTCTCCCATGAGAAATCCGAAGTCATCGCGTTATACACAAGCTTCTTCCAAACATCTTCACCCATGCCGTATATTCTAAGGGCTTCGCTTACTCCCCATATAAGTCCGTAAGCGTCATAGTTTTCAAATACGAATCCGTTGCCTTCTCCCGTTTCGGGATTAAAATTCGTTATTGTATCGGCAAGACCGCCGGTTTTTCTAACAATTGGAACCGCTCCGTATCTGAGGCTTATAATCTGACCCAGTCCGCAGGGCTCGAATTTTGACGGCATAAGGAACATATCGCTGCCTGCATATATTTTTTGTGCAAGCACATCATCAAAATTAATTGTAACACTTATCTTTCCACTGTATTTGTCGGCAAAGTATCTGAGCATATCCTCGTATCTCGCTTCGCCTGTACCCAAAACAACAAGCTGAATGTCATTATTCATTATCTCATCCAGAGCCTGACCCAGAATATCGAATCCTTTCTGATCCGCAAATCTTGACACTATGCTGATTAAAGGAATATTTCTCTGCGGAAGTCCAAGTTCCTCCTGAAGCATTTTTTTGTTATATTTTTTGTCCTCAAAATCTCCCGCGCTGAAATGTTTGTAAATTCTGTCATCAGTTTCAGGATCGTTTATTTCATAATCCAATCCGTTCAGGATCCCTTTCAATACACCCTGACGTTCTCTTAAGATACCGTCCATTCCGTATCCGTATTCATAAGTACAGATCTCATGGCTGTATGTTTTGCTTACGGTGCTTATAATATCTGCAAATTTAAGCCCGCATTTCATAAAACTGAACTGTCCGTAAAACTCACAGTCCCCGTCCAGAGGCACACCGACAATATTGACTGAATCCGAAGGAAAATTACCCTGATACTGAAGATTGTGGATAGTGTATACTGTTTTTATGTTCTGAAGCATAAGCATTCCATTATACACTTTTTTCAAGAGCATGGGTATAAGGCCGGTCTGCCAGTCATTGCAATGTATAACATCCGGCACAAAATCCAGAAGAGGAAGCATTTCTATAACAGCTTTGTCAAAAAAGGTAAATCTTTCGTTATCATCGCCGTATCCGTAAAAACCGTCTCTTCCGAAATAATATTCATTTTCTATAAAATATACGGGAACAAATCCCTCTTTTACGTAGATTTCCGCCCTTTGACTTCTCCATGAAAGGCTGGTTTCGAATCCGCCCAGATATTTAAGATCCCTCAGGTATTCCTGATTTATGCTTTTATATTTGGGCATGACAACACACACATTAATTCCAAGCTTTTTAAGCGCTTTCGGGAGTGACCCGGAAACATCCGCAAGCCCGCCAGACTTTGCAAAAGGCGTAACCTCCGATGCAGCAAACAAAATATTCATTAATTTTAATTCCTCCTTTAAAAAAGCTTGTCTTTTTCAAAATATTCTAATATATTAATGATAATACAATAATACTATAATTGCAGATACTTTTCAAGATTAATAAAGCTACATTCTGTTTATAGCTTAAATAAACAATATTAATACAGGAGGCTTAAATTTTATGTCAGAAGCATTGAAATTAAGAAAAAGAAACGAAATACCCGATGAATTCAAATGGCATATAAACGATATTTTTTCTTCTGACGAGGCATGGGAAGCAGCGTTTGAAGATACTAAAACACAAATACAGTCATTCCTCTAATTCATGGGACATTTAGGCGATTCCCAAGAGATTTTCTGGGACTGCATGAAAAAAAATGAAGAAATTTCACTTATCATAAGCAAGCTTTATGTTTTCGCAAACATGAAATTCCACGAAGACGGAACAAATCCCAAATACCAGGCTTTTGCGGCAAAATCCGAATCTATCGCAGTTGAGTACTCATCCTACACATCATTTATCGTACCGGAAATACTTACAATACCGGAAGACAAACTCTGGGATTTCGTAGAAAAGCGTCCGGAATACGCATACTACAAGCACTTTATTGAAAATCTTCTGAGAAACAAAGCTCATACTCTTTCACCCAGAGAGGAAGAACTTCTTGCCAAATCCGGAGAAATGGCAGTATCATTCCAGACAATTTTCACAATGTATAATGATGCGGATATTAAATTCCCGGAAATTACGGATGAGGACGGCAACAAAATAGAGCTTACAAAAGGAAACTATATTACTTTTATGGAAAGCTCTTCCCGCGATGTTAGAAAAGCCGCTTTTGAAGCTCTTTATGACACATATCTGAAACACAAAAACACTCTTGCGGCTATTTACAGCTCAAGTGTTAAGAAGGATATTTTTTACAGCTCCGTAAGAAACTATTCATCCGCTTTGGAAGCAGCTGTTGACGAAGACAACATCCCGGTTTCAGTATATGAAAGTCTCATTGAGGCTGTGCATAAAAAAATAAATCTGCTTCACAGATATGTTGCCCTTAGAAAGAAAATCCTGGGACTGGACAAAATCAACGCTTACGATTTATACGCTCCCCTTGTTCCTGACCTTAAAATGGAAAAAACTTATGAAGAAGCAAAGGAAAGAGTTCTTGAAGGTCTTGCTCCCATGGGAGACGAATATATTTCCAACCTGAAGATGGCTATGTCATCCGGATGGATCGACGTTTATGAAAACGAAGGAAAGCGCAGCGGAGCCTACTCATGGGGAGTATATTCCGTTCATCCTTTTGTTCTGCTGAACCATAACAACAATATAAACAGTATGTTCACAATCGCCCATGAGCTGGGACACGCTCTCCACAGTTATTATACATGGGAAAATATGCCTTATCTCTATTCGGGACACAAGATTTTCGTAGCAGAGGTAGCGTCTACTGTAAACGAGGCTCTTCTGATTTCCGATATGCTTGAAAAGTCTGCAGATAAAAAGGAAAGAATGTATCTTTTAAACTATTTTATGGATCAGTTCAAAGGCACTCTTTTCAGACAGACAATGTTTGCCGAGTTTGAGAAAACAACTCACGAACTGGTTGAAGCCGGAGAAATGCTTACCTGCGAAAGTCTGAACAAGATTTACAGAGATCTGAATCTTTTCTATTTCGGAGAGGACATTGAAATTGACAGCCGTCTTGATTTGGAATGGGCAAGGATCCCGCATTTCTACGAGGCATTTTATGTTTATCAATATGCTACGGGATACAGCGCCGCAATCGCTCTTTCACAGAAAATACTCAAGGAAGGCAGGGAAGCTGTTGACAGATATATAGATTTCCTGAAAAAAGGCGATTCGGAATATTCCATTGATCTCCTTAAAGGAGCAGGAGTTGACATGACAACATCCAAACCTGTTGAAGACGCTCTGGATGTATTTGAAAAGCTTCTGGATGAGATGGAGGAATTGGTAAATTGAATATAATAACACAAAAAGGTGCCGTATTTAATGGCACCTTGATTTTTTCAATATTTTATTGTGAAAGAATCTCAACAGCTTTCTGAAGCTGTGTATCGTCTTTCTCAGGAGCGGCAGAGTATCCCTTATATTCTTCGGGAAGCTCGACAACATAATCAGGAGTAAGACCTTCTCCGTTTATGCAGACTCCGTTGGGAGTATAGTATTTTTGGACCGTTACCTTCAGACCCGAACCGTCAGGCAATGAATAAATACCCTGAACAAGACCTTTTCCGAAGGTTTTGGTTCCAACAAGAACACCTGTTCCTCTGTCCTGCACCGCGCCTGAAAGAACCTCAGAAGCGCTGGCTGTATACTCGTTTACAAGAATACACATGGGAATATCCAGATATTTCTCGTCCGCATATGCGTATTCCTCTTTTCCGTTTTTATCCACAGTGTATACGATAACTCCTTCCGGAACAAGCTCATCGGTTATCTTCTGTACTGTATCAAATCTTCCTCCCAGATTGTTCCTAAGGTCAATTATAAGGGCTTTCATATCCTCGTTCTGAAGCTTCTCAAGCTCATTTTCAAACTGATTGTACGTAGTTTCCGAAAACTGTGTTATTTTCAGGTAGCCTATGTTGTTATCCAGCATTTTGCCATATACGGAAGTTACATCTATCTGAGCTCTTTTCAGTACGCATGTATATTGCTCTCTGTCAGTATTCCTTTCTAATGTAAGTTCTACCTCAGTACCTTCCTCGCCTCGTATCACAGAAACTATATCCGAAATATCCCTGCCTTCCACGCTCTCTCCGTTTGCTTCAAGAAGAATATCGCCAACACTTATTCCCGCTTCGGCCGCAGGACTTCCTTCAATTACAGATATTACTATGGTTTTTCCGGATTCATCCTGAGCAACAACAACGCCTATTCCATAGAAAAAACCACCGGTTGTTTCCATAAGCGCATCCATTTCTTCCTTGGACATATAACTTGTATATTTATCATCCACACCCGCAACAAATCCCCTATATATACCGTCCGCGACCTTTTCTTTATCAATTTCATCAACGTATTCGGAGGAAATTATACGGTCAATTCTATTCAATTTCAAATATTCTTTTCCTGTTAAGATCCCTTTTCCCGTCATACTGAGTATTACATTTACCGCAAAAGCTATAATGACTCCGCAGATCAGACCCTTAACAAAAGTTTTTTTACTATTCAAAACAAAGCCTCTTTTCAAAAACATATTATCAGTCTATTATCCGCAAAAGATTTTTATGAATAACAAACCAGCTTCAACAGCTTAATTCGATTTATGCTAAATATTAAAGGTCATAAGCATTTCACGCAAATGACCTTTATGATTCTGTTAATTAAATTATCCCGCTTTTTAAATCAGCTGATATTAAAGATAATTCCAGGGATTTGTGTGGGAACCGTTTACTCTGACCTCAAAATGGCAGTGGTTTCCGGTTGAGTTTCCTGTGCTTCCACAGTAGGCTACAACACTGCCGGCTGATACCCAGTCGCCAACGCTTACAGCCAGACTGGAATTATGACCGTAAAGAGTAACCAGTCCGTTGCCGTGACTTATCATAATCGTGTTGCCATAACCTCTTACGTATCCTGCAGTTATTACCTTACCGTCTGCCGCCGCAACGATATTTGTTCCGCGAGGTGCAGGTATATCAAGACCTGTGTGGAATTCGCTTCCGCTTACAAATACTCCATTACGGTATCCATATCCGCTGCTCAATCTTGTATATCCGGGAACAGGCCACGATAACGCTCCGCCCGAGTATGTATATGTTCCGGCTGATGAAGATGAAGAACTTGATGATGAGCTCTGTCCTGCGGCTTTTTTCCTTGCTGCTTCCGCAGCTGCTTTTTCCGCAGCGATTCTTTCAGCTTCTTCAGCCTCTTTAATCAGTTTCTCTATATTCTTGCTTGCGGCTTCCATTTCTGAAATTGACTGTGTATAAGATGCTTCATCACGCTCATATTGTTCTGCTGTTGCCTGCTTCCTTGCTAAAGCATCGTCCAATTCAGCCTTTTTCTGCCTGTGTTCTTCAACAACAATTTCCTGCTGAGCTCTTTCTTCCGCAATCTCTTCAGTCTTAATCTCTATAAGCTGCTGTGTCTCCGACAATGTAACAAGAGTTTCCTTGTCATATTCCATAATATCGTTTATGTACTGCATTCTTGTAAAGAGATCCGAAATGTTTTTGGATTCAAGGAGAATGTCAAGATATCCCGCATATCCGTTTTCATGTATAAATCTTATACGTTTTTTGAATGTTTCCTCCTGGGCATCCCTGTCCAGTATTGCCTGCGCAAGCTGTTCTTCCGATTCTTCAAGTTTTGCCGTTATTTCTTCAAGCTCTGCCGTAACAACATCCAGTTCATACTGAGCCTGGGTTACTTCTATATCCAGCTGAATAATTTCAGCCGCTATAACTTCCTGTTTCGCTTTAACATCCTCCAGCGCGGTTTTCATATCGCTTATATTTCTCTCCACCTGAGCTTTTTCTTTTCTGAGCTGAGAAGAGCTTTTAGCGTAGGATGTAATAGCCGGTACAGCGTTTATGGCAACTATTGCAGATATAACAACAGCGGATAATTTTCTGAATAATTTCATAAAAATTCCTCCCTTTATTAAACCTGCAGATGCTTGTGCACTGAAGTAACACTGCCTATTATTCCGAGAATAACTCCTGCCGCGAGAGCAACAGGGAAAATTACTATGAATATGTCAACACTGTGTTTGAATGTGGCGATCGCGCTTATCATAGGGAAATTCTTATATATAAGCTCGACTGCCTTATCATAAAGTATCCATGATAAAATTATTGGTATGAGAGAACCGATGACACCGATAATAAGGCCTTCAATAACAAACGGCCATCGTATGAACCAGTCTGTGGCTCCCACATATTTCATAATATTTATTTCGTTCTTTCTTGTTTCAACGGAAAGACGAATCGTA
>JAFWDD010000022.1 GCA_017534115.1 Bacillota bacterium
AAACATTCATCGAAGATAATTATCAGGGCGCAGTAGTTCCCATGTTTTAATTGAACCCCAAAAATCTGCGCTGCGGTTTCCGGAGACTCCGGTAAAAAGACGCAATGCAGCTAATAAATCAAAAAGTAATCCCGCAGGATAAATAAAAAAGTCCTGCGGGATTTTTATTTTTGCTTAAAAAATCTCATTTTCTTAATATAAAACTTGCGAGAATCTCATCTTAGCCAATAACCTTCTCTGGCATATTATACGATGGTCAAGAAGCAGACTCCGTTGGCGCATCAAAATCCGCTTTAAGCGAGCAATATTTGCCTCCGACAAGCTATCGTAAAACATAAATCTTTGCAAAAAGCCTTTGTTTAGCTCAAAAAACTCTCCCTGCATATTACACGGGTTCTTAGGGCGAAGTCCTAAGCAGGTTCTTAGGGCGGAGCCCTATGAAAGACACCAAGGAGAGACTACTGAATCAGCAGTTTCATAAACTCTGAAAGCAAATTGCTGTACCTGCTTTCGTCAATGCACTTCCGGGCAAGAATTATGTCGTCCGTGATTATGTTATCCACATTCCTTTCAATCATCTTCTTTATGGTATATTCCCTGTTGACCGTCCATACATACACCTGCTTCCCTTCGTTGTGCAGCCTTGAAACAAATTTCCTTGTGGCGCTGGTGGACTCAATACTGAAATAATCCGCCGCCGCAAGCTGAGTTATCCTTCCGAAAGCAATATTGGTAACATAAACAGTCGTAATATCAGGCGCGTATTCCTTTATATTCTTCAAAACACCGTAATTCTGGGACGTAATTACGCATTTGTCCTCAAAATCATACTCCCGTATAATATTCACCACGCTTTTCTCGAAGTCCTTCTCGTGTCCAGTGGGCTTCAACTCAATATTCAGCTTCAGACCGCTTGTTTTGGCATAATCCAAAACCTCCGCAAGAAGAGGAATCTTTTCTCCCGCGAAATCTTTGCTGAAAAAGCTTCCCGCGTCCAGTTTCGAAACCTGCTCATAGGTCAGATTCCATGTGTATGCGTCAACACCTGTGGTACGCTTTGTGTTGGTATCGTGAATAACTATTAAATATCCGTCTTTCGTCTGCTGAACATCCAGTTCTGCCCAGTCCGCTCCCATTTCCTTCGCTCCCCTGAACGCCGCCATGGTGTTTTCCGGATAATATGCCGAAGCTCCTCTGTGAGCAGTGATTTCCATGGTACGTATGTATTCCGCCTGGGGATTCGTCCATCCAACAGTAAGGAAAAATCCCAGAGTCAGGCAGGCGGCAACAACTATTCCCGTTGTTATAAGTCTCACCTTCCGCACACGCTTTGAAATAAAACAGACTTCCCTTCTGACCTCCAGAATTTTCACAGGCACTATCTCCTCTCCTGCCTGCTTCTTATGATAATAGAAAAGAGAGCTTATACACCCGCAGATTACGGGCCCGGCAAGAGCAAATGCGAAAAACAGGGAGAAAACTATGGCAAAATATACGGCCGTGCCCGTAAGCCACCTCAGTACGAAAAAGTTGGAAAATACCCTGGAAATTCCAACGGCGACAGCCGTCGCAAGAAAGAAAAGCCCTATATACGCCCCTATGAAACCCGCCTGGGTTATAAAAAGGGTGAGTAAATCCTTTCCATGATGCCCTCTGGAAAGCCTTATGCTCTTTCTTCTGGATTCATTGAAGGTAAGTCCTTCCAGTGTGTAATAATGGAATGCGTAAAGCCAGCGGAGCATTATAAACACCAGAAAAGCCACCAGTCCGTAAAACGCTATTAAAAGGATATTCGTATCCCGAATGTAGTCCATTATGAATTCCGGCACGGAAAGAGTACTTATAACTCCCGATGCCATGCCCACATTGAGGAAAGGCATAAGAATAAGGGCGACTACTATAATGAGCAAATTCCGCCAGTGCCATACCCTCATGGCGTTTCTCACGGCAAACACGATTATGCCTCTCATGCCGGCCCGCACATCCTGCCTTGAACATTCCAAAGTGTAAATAACCGCACTTATATCGATCATTGTGCATCCGGCCGCAAGAAGAAGATACAGCACCAGAAGGATCAGCGTCGTAGGCCGCAGAAGAAACGAAACCGTGTTTTCACGGGTCAGATATGTATATCCGGAAAGGCGCATGATCCCGTAAAAGCTTCCGCTGAGCAAGGGGATGAAAATAATGGCCACAGCCAATTTATAAAGAAGCTCAAAGGTCACGAGCGCGCGCCAGTTTCTCTTGACAAGACGCATTATCTCCTTAAAATTTTCAAGCATATTTCCCTGTCCCCTCCTTCCGGATTTTTATTTTTTCACCGGCTTTATTATACCAAATCCAGCTTCCTTTTACATAGATATATTTTTTAATCGGCTATATATTTTTACATTAAGAAAAAAACAATCCCGCAGAGAAATCAAATTCCATTCCGCGGGATTTTATATTTATATTTTTTATGCCTTCCGTTATTTCAAAAGCTTCATAAACCTTGTGAAGAACACGCTGTACCGGTAATCATCGACACATCTGCGTGCAAGCTCCAAATCGTCCGTTATGATGTTGTCCACATTTCTGTCCAGCATTTTGTCTATGTTTTTCTCTGAATTAACTGTCCAGACAAATACTTTCTTGCCATAGCTGTGAACCGTTGATACCATTCTCCTGGTGGCGCTCTTTGACTCTATGCTGAAAATATCCGCCGCGTCCATATCGGCTATATTGCCGTATGCGAAGCTGATTACATAGGCCGTTACAATCTCCGGGTCATACGCCTTTACCTTTTCGAGAGAATTATAGACCTGGCAGGTAACAACACACTGGTCCAGGAAATCATACTGCCGGATAATATCCACAACTCTCTCTTCAAGTCCTTTTACCGGTCCTGAGGGTTTAAGCTCAATATTCAGCTTCAAGCCGCTTTCGTCAGCATACTCAACAGCCTCTGTAAGAAGCGGTATATGTTCTCCCGCGTACCTGGGACTGAAAAAGCTTCCCGCGTCCAGACGGGATACTTCATCATAGGTCAGCTGCCAGATATTGGCGTTGACTCCTGTTGTACGCAAAAGATTATCATCATGCAAAATCACAACCTGTTCATCCTTAGTAAGATGTACATCTATCTCTACCCAGTCCGCGCCCATTTCATCGGCTCCCCTGATAGCAGCCATGGTGCATTCGGGGAAATGGTCCGACGCTCCTCTGTGGGCGGTTACTTCCGTTGTCCGGCCGTATTCCATCTGGGGATTCAGGCTTCCCATTGTGGTGTATATTCCAAGAACCAGAGCCGCCACAGCGATTATTATTGTAGAAACAGCTTTATACCGCCGCTCTCTCTTTTCGGAGATGTGTTTTTCTTCCGTTTCTTCCGTTTCTTCCGCAACGACTATATGCTTTATTTCCTCGCCGTCTTCTTCCTTATGGGAATAAAACATGGCGCTTATACATCCGAATACAACCGGTGTTTGCAGGGCAAAGGCCAGGAATATGAATATGATGATTACAAACCATATCACGGAGCCGGATACCCATCCAAGTACCAAAGCGTTTGACACAGCTCTGGAAATATACACTGCAAGGATCGTTGCAAGGAAAAAAAATCCGAGATATACGGCAACATATATTATTTCTGTAAGGATAAGAGTGCCAATATCCTTTGCGTGGCGCTTTCTGGAAAGATTGATACATTTCCTTCTGCCCTCAAAAAAGCTCGTCTGTTCCAGTGTAAAATAGTGGAATACATAGAGCCAGCGTATCATGAAAAGGAACATGATGACCGCTAAAGCAATGGTAGGATAGAAGAATTTGTTTGTGCCTTCAATATGCTCCTCCAGAAATTTCGGGAATGAGGTTGTACCCAGCACTGCAGATATCATTCCTACGCCCAGGAAAGGCATGAAGAATATTACCTCCAGCAAAATCAACAGATTCTTCGGCTTCCATGCTCTAAGCCCGTTTTTTAACGAAAAGGGTATGACTTTGCTCAGCCCTATTTTTTTATCCTGCTTTGAACAGTCGATGATATAAATAACCGCGCTCGCGTTTATGGTCACGAAATAGACTGCAAGAATAAAAAAGCCCAAAAGAATAAGAATCGTTACAGGCTGCGTTATATATGAAACGGCATTTTCCCTTGTCAGATACGAGTATCCGCCCAGTCTCATGGCTGTGAACATGGAATTTCTGAGCCCGGGAATAAATACCACCGCCATAATCAATTTATAAAGAAGTTCTGTGACTACAAGTGTCCGCCAGTTTACCTTTACCAGACGGAAGGTTTCTTTTATGTTTTTTATCATTTTGCCTTAATTAACCTCCCCTTTCGGTCGCACCGAAAATACTCACATTTATACATTATAGCAGATTATTCGACTGGAAAAATTAAAATTGTTTTAAATTTCTATAAATTTACTTTCATATGTGTTAAAAACAATCCCCGCTGATTGACAAATCAGGTTTACTGTGAGATATTTTATTTATAAGTCCGGCGTATTTTGAGTATACACAAAAAAGTATTTTTGAAATATGGCGGAAAGGAGCTTTAAAGCAAAGGAGGTCAAATATGAAAAAACGTTTGCTTATACTTATCATGCTCTTGATCGCACTTCCCATGGTATTCTTCTCGGGATGCTCCAAGGAAGCGGAAGATCTGGCGGCAACCGCAATAAACGAGGTTTCAAAAACTGTTCAGGAGGAAACATCTTCCAAGGATAACTCCGAAACCAAAGAGGACGAGGTCAGTCCGGAGAATGAGGAAGACGCCTCGGAGGAAGAAGAGGCGGAAATACCGGAAGAAACAATCTCTGAATACGGCGAGTATTCGGACCCTTACGAGGTTGCTGAATATCTTTACACATACCATCATCTGCCCTCAAACTACATAACAAAGGACGAGGCTGAGGATTTAGGCTGGAACAGCAGCAAAGGAAATCTCTGGGATGTGGCCGAAGGAATGTCCATCGGCGGAGATCGTTTCGGAAACTACGAAAAACAGCTGCCCAAAGGCAATTACCATGAGTGTGACGTAAATTACGAAGGAGGATTCAGAGGATCCGAAAGGCTGGTATATTCCGATGAATTTGAGATTTATTACACCCAGGATCACTACGAAAGCTTTATTCAGCTTTACTAAGGAGGCGGCATATCATGATTTGTTATCTGGACTGTTCTGAAATGGATTCCATAGGGGATATCCACAACCAGCTTCAGGCAAAGCTTCCTCTTCCCGATTATTACGGAAGGAATCTGGACGCACTGTGGGATGTTTTAAGCACATATTGCGACGACCTGGAGATTAATCTGGAAAACTACAACGATACTCCCGAGGATGTTCGGGATTATGTGGCAATAATGGTCACTCTTTTCGAAAGACTTGCCGAGAAGCGTACGAATTTCACATTTAATATATTGTAAAAAATCACTTAAAGGCGTGCAAAAAACAGAATTTGTACGCCTTTTTTACAAAAAAAGGGGTCAATTATGAAAAAAATAACATTTTTAGCCGCCGCGCTGGTTTCCATACTGGCTCTGACCGCTTGCGGCACATCAGAAACAAACACGGCTACACCGGATGTATCCATTGATTACGGCAGTTCCGAAATATACTCAAAAGAGGACATGGACGAGGCAGTCTCAGTCATACGAGAAGAATTTGACACGTGGGAAGGCTGCGAGCTTCACAGCATAGCTTATGCCGGCGATGAATGCGTGACTGAAGAAAACATAAGCTGGATGAACGAGCTTCACGAAGGAGCAAACTTCGATCAGTGCATTGAGTTTTTAAGTAATTTCCATTCGCCCAAAAAATCGCAGGGCGCATGGCAGGAGGACATGGAGTACGAAAACTGGGGCTGGTGGCTGGCGCGGTCCGAAGGCGGAGACTGGCAGCTGCTTACCTGGGGATACTGATTTTATGTCAGTCCGAATGCCTTCGGAGGCTCAGGGCTCTGCCCTAAGAACCTGCTCTCCGAGGGCTCAGGGCTCTGCCCTGAGAACCCGCAAGGGACTTCGCCCCTTGACCCGTGTAATATGCATGGGAATTTTTTTGGCTAAAATCAAGTTTTCGAAAATTTTAAAAAAAAGAGAGTACATTTTTTTAGCACTCTCCAAACTTTTAATTTTCTGTTCAATTATATTATTCATCTACAAATCTGTACCCTACTCCCATTTCCGTAATAATGAATCTGGGATTGGATGAATTGTCATTGAGTTTTCGCCTGATATTGGCCATGAAAACACGCAGACCCTGATACTCGTCCGTAGTCTCGCAGCCCCAGACATTCTGCTGAATAAATTTGTGGGTAAGAACCTTTCCTTTATATTTTATGAGAAGGCTCAGCATTTTGTACTCAAGGGGAGTAAGATGTATCTCATTTCCGTCTATGTATACCTTCCTTTTGTCGAAATCAACCTTCAGATAATCCAGCTCGAAAACGGATTCCGCCTGACTGCTGCTGTTTTTGTTTCTCAGGGCAACTCTGATTCTTGCCATAAGCTCTCCGGGACCGAAGGGTTTTACCACATAATCGTCAGCTCCCGCGTCCAGAGCGAGGATCTTCTCTTTCTCCTGGTCTCTCGCGGAAATAATGATTATGGGTATATCCGACTGCCGTCTGATATCCTGAAGTATTTCAATTCCGTCTGTATCGGGAAGACCCAGATCAAGAAGGATTATATTGGGTTTTTCCATCATAAACGCAGACAGGCCTTCCATTCCCGTTTCCACGCCTATTATATTGTAACCCTTTGTTTTAAGCGAAATATTAAGGAATTTCTGTATAGTCTTATCGTCCTCTATTATTAATACTGTCTCATTCATTTTCTTTTTCCTCTCTCAATTTAACCCTGAATGTCGCTCCGCCTATATGATTGTTTTCCGCCTCTATTTCACCGCCATGAGCCTCTACGATGGATTTGCAGATGCTTAATCCGATTCCCGCGCCTTTGTTGAGGGAATCATATTTGCCGCCTGTGGTGAAGAAGCTTTCAAATATCTTATTTAAATTCTCGGGAGCTATTCCGCCTCCGTCGTCCATAACCTCTATAACAACATTTTCGCCGTTGCGGTATGTCCTGCAGACTACGGTGCTGTTTTCTCTCGTATGCCTGAAGGCGTTGTCAAGGAGATTTATAATTACCTTTGTAATAAGCTGTCCGTCTACCTTGACAAAAAGCATTTCTTCCGAGTTTTCTATTCTTAATTTATGATTTTTAATTGATTTCTTTACTCTTTCGGCCGCTCCGGAGACTATGTCCTCCACAAGCTCCTTTTTCATGTTCATTACCAGCTTGCCTTCCTGGATCCTCGTCATATTCAGTAGGTTTTCAACCATGGAGCTGAGCCATTCCGAATCGCTGGCTATATCCTCCAGCATGATCTTTGCGGTTTCCTTATCAACTTCATAAATATTCTCGCTCAGGAACTCCGCTCCGCCGGAAATAACCGTAAGAGGAGTTCTAAGGTCATGGGAAATACTGTGCAAAAGGTCGCTTTTGAATTTTTCTCTCTCAGCGTCCACTCTGGCCTCTTCTTCCGCCTGACGGAGATTCTCACGCTGAATGGCCATTGTTACCAGTGAGAAGAATGTCCTCGTATACGCTTTGGTCTCTGTACTGAACTCATCCATAGAGCCGGGAATACAAACCACTCCCCGCACATTCTGGTCGTCGGGAACGGGAAAGTACACAGAATCGGCAAATGTGAAATCCTGATGTCCCCATCCGCATGTTTTCTTATTCTCGAAACAAAACTTTGCCGCCTCGTTTTCCTGGCATTTTTCTTCTCCCCAGAAAACCGTAACCTTTTTGCCCATAATATCGGAAATCTGTTTTTCACTGTATTTAATAATATTATCGACACCGCTGATATTAATAAGGCCTCTGGAGATCCTGTACAGGTTTCGGCTCACATTGCTGTCCTCTATTTCCTTTTCCGTTCGCTTCTGCAGGTTCGTAACCACTTTTGCAATTATTATGGCGGCAATTATAAAAAGTACGAAGGAAAGAAAGTTCCGCGTCAGAATACTTCCTCTCGGAGCTACAAAGTAAATATTGAAGACCGCCATTTCAACAATAGAAACAAATATGCCCGTAGCGTAGCTCTTGGTTATGATTACTATAAACAGAAGGCTGATTACGAATATAAGCAGGATATTTTCGGTGGAAGTGTAATATGATTCCAGCGCGATGGACAGCAGATAAGAAGCTGCCGCTATAAGTATTGTCAGCGATATATTTCGCCCTAATATTTTTTTGTCTTTCAAGCCGGACCACTCCTTCCGAAGCATAGACCTACCATTTTAGTATATTATATCATTAAAAGACGTTTTCAGCAATAAGAACAGATATGTGAAATTCCATCCGCATTCCGCCATTGGAGATTCATGGATTCTGCTATTATTTATCCAAAAAGACCTCACTTTAACGGAGTTAAAATTTCACGTTTCGTAAATTTCGGAACATAGTCCCGTTTCTGTTTCAGCAAAGAAATTTTTCGGTCCCGACAACCCGATTTTTATACATGGCCAAAAAACTGATATTCGTATTTTTATGCATAAATTTTCTCCGAAACTATGAATTTTTAAATTTTCCCGACTATTTGCCGTATTTTTCATCTCAAACAGAATCATAGTATTTTTGCACAAATTGTCACTATATTTTACAGCAGTTTTGCCAACTGTTCTGCCATCCGCAAATTCCGCGCCTGGGGATCAGACCCCGGAAAGACTCAATGCTCTCAAATCTCATCATGGGCAAAAGTTTCTGAAATCACCTTGTTTTCAGAATAACAGGCTCTTATTTCCAAAAAAAGACAGGATCGACATACATCAATCCTGCCTGAATTTTAAGTTATTCTCGCAAAAAGCAATCTTTTTATCAATCATTTATTATAATACCTATAAAACTTTTATCTATTTTATCTTTTGTTGATTAGCCTCTCTTTTTAGCTGCTTTTTTAGCTGCCTGCTGCTCTTTGTATCTCTTTACAGCTTCTGCTGATTTCTTTAAGCCTTCCTCAAGGATAGCTTTATCACGAGCTGCTGCTGCTTTTTCTTCAGCTTTTCTTTCTTCAGTTACACCTACTAAGAAGTGGAGGATGATACCTGAAGCAAGACCC
>JAFWDD010000023.1 GCA_017534115.1 Bacillota bacterium
ATGAATACCGTTGCGCCGCCGGCGATAATTCCCGCGATAGCGCCCTTGTATGTGAATTTCTTCCAGTACAGCGAGAATATGATTACAGGACCGAATGCAGCGCCGAAGCCTGCCCATGCGTTTTCAACAAGGTCCATAATTCCGCCGGAATTAGGATTGCTGGAAATAATGAATGCCACGATAGCAATCAGGATTACGATTAATCTGCCCAGCCAGAGAAGTTTCTGGTCGGAAACCGGTTTCTTGGAAAGAGGTTTATACAGGTCGCTGGTAATACACGAGGAAGCAACCAGAAGCTGAGAGTCAGCCGTACTCATGGAAGCCGCCAGAATTGCCGAAAGCAGAATACCTGCAATGAACGCGGGGAAAAGGTCTCTTACCAGTTTGATGAATACTGTTTCTTTTCCTGCCTCGATAAGCTCGGGGAATACAACACGGCCGCAAACACCGATTACAACTGCCATTGCAAGTGTTATTACAACCCAGATAGAAGCGATCCTTCTGGATTTCTTAATCATAGAGCTCTTTTCGATGGACATGAAACGAACGATAATATGGGGCATTCCGAAATATCCGAGACCCCATGCCAGACCGGAGATAATGCTTGACGCGCTTTCCCAGTCCGCCTTGCCCGAAGGCAGAAGGTTGAAATAGTTGGGAGCTCCTGCGGCTACTGTATCAAATGACACGTTTTTGAACGCCAGCACCAGAATAGGCACCAGAATCATCGCTACCAGCATCATGAGAGCCTGGAAGAAGTCCGTCCAGCAAACGGCTTTGAAGCCGCCTGTGAATGTATACACAATAATGATAGCCGCAAAGATTACCATTGCCAGGTTTGTATCGATTCCCAGAACCTCATGGAAAAGAGTTCCGCCTGCTTTGAATCCCGACGCAACATAAATCGTGAAGCATACGAGGAAAACTATGGCGCAGACAACACGAAGTCCGTGGCTTTTAGCGGCAAAACGATTGCTCAGATACTGGGGGATCGTAATGGAGTCGCCTGCGGCCTTTGAAAACTTTCTGAGTCTTTCGGCTGTGAAACGCCAGTTTAAATATGTACCTATGGCAAGACCGATACCGATCCATACCTTACCGAATCCGAACGCCAGAATACTTCCGGGGAATCCCATAAGAAGCCATCCGCTCATATCGGAAGCCTGCGCGGAAAGAGCCGTTACCCATGGTCCCATTTTTCTTCCGCCTAAGAAATAGTCCGCTTCATTGCAGCTTTTATCTTTGAAATAGAAATAGAATCCTATAACAAGAACTGCCGCGAAATACACGATAAAAGCTATTAATTCGCCTATATTCACTTTTAACATCTCCTTTTTTGGCTGATATGCCCTTTTATATTAGTTATAATTATACCCACTTTAGCATAGTCAAGTCAATAAGTTTTTGTGAATTCCCATTCACTTGAGTGCTTTAAATTCCTAAACCGAATATGTTTCTTATCAGGTATTCACTAAAACACGCCGTTATTCAAAAACCGCCGCTTTTTTCAGAAATTCCCGTACAATGTCGATGGAATCGTAATATTTGCTCTTTTTGGGCAGTCTGTCCGTTTTTATGAGGAACTCAAAGCTGTTTTTCGGGTTCAGCCCGTATTTCAGAGGCTCCTTAAGGACCATATCCATGAGAACATCGAAATTCAAAGAGTTTTCCTCGTTTATTTTAATAAGGATGAACGCCGCCTTCTCCGTAATCTCCTTTATGCCGGCTTTATGGGCGTTTGCCTTTATATGAACCAGCTCCAGAAGCTTCTGCACAGCCTTTGGCGGCTCTCCGTATTTATCCACGATCTCGTCCTGAACATCAAAATATTCCTCGGAATTGGTTATGCCGGCGATCCTCTTGTATACATTGAGCCTCGTCTCCTGATTCCTTATATAATAAGAAGGAATAAACGCGTTTATGTTCAGATCCACAACCGTCTCGAATTCCTGTTTTTTCGGCTCCGCGCCTTTCAGCCGCTCTATCTCCTCCTGAAGGAGCCTGCAATACATATCGTAGCCCACAACATTCATGCTTCCGTGCTGCTCCGCTCCCAGAAGAGAGCCTGCGCCTCTGATTTCGAGATCCTTCATGGCGATTTTGAAACCTGCGCCGAATTCCGTGAATTCCTTAATGGTCTTCAGGCGTTTTTCCGCCTCTTCCGTGATTATTTTATCCTTTCTGTAAAGCATATAGGCATAAGCCAGCGTGCTGGACCTTCCAACTCTTCCTCTCAGCTGATAAAGCTGGCTCAGTCCAAGCCTGTCGGAATCCTCAATTATAATCGTATTCACATTGGGCATATCCACGCCGTTTTCAATAATGGTTGTGCATACAAGAACATCCGTCTCGCCTTCTATGAAGGATTTCATTGTGTCTTCTATGACCTTTTCGGGCATCTGGCCGTTGGCGAAGGCTATTTTCACATTGGGAAGAAGCTCCCGCAGCCGGCTCACAGTCCGCTCCATATCCATGACCCGGTTGTGAAGATAAAAGACCTGTCCGCCTCGGGAAACCTCCCGCATTACAGCCTCTTTAACCACAAAAGGCTCGTATTCCATAACATAGGTCTGGACTATCTGCCTCTCCATGGGCGGCTCATCCAGAACGCTCATATCCCTGATTCCCGAAAGGCTCATGTGCAGTGTCCTGGGAATAGGCGTCGCCGAAAGAGCCAGAACATCCACATTTTCCCTCAGCCTTTTCAGCTTTTCCTTTTGGGCCACTCCGAATTTCTGCTCCTCATCTATGATGATAAGCCCAAGATCCTTAAAGGAAACATCCTTGGATAAAAGCCTGTGAGTGCCTATAACTATGTCACAGACTCCGTCCTTCAGGTCGCGGATGGTGTTTTTGTTCTCCGCGGCCGGTCTGAACCTGCTCAAAACCTCTATATTCACGGGATAACCGTTCATTCTTTCCTTAAACGTATTGTAATGCTGTTCCGCGAGGATCGTTGTAGGCACAAGAAAAGCCACCTGTCGGCTGTCCTGAACCGCCTTGAAGGCCGCCCGAAGAGCAACCTCCGTTTTGCCGTATCCCACGTCGCCGCATATAAGTCTGTCCATGATTTTGGGACTTTCCATGTCCCGCTTCACATCTTCGATGGCGTTCAGCTGGTCCTCCGTCTCCTCGTAGGGGAAAGTCTCCTCAAACTCCTTCTGCCAGACAGTATCCTTCGAATATGTATACCCCTGTGCCGCCTGTCTTTTCGCGTAAAGCTCCACGAGGTCCTCCGCAAGGATGGAGACCGTTTTCCTCGCCCTCGATTTGGCTCTTTCCCAGTCGCCTCCGCCCAGCTTGCTCAGCTTAGGCTTTGCGCCTTCAGAGCCTATATATTTCTGGACCATGTCCATCTGGCTGACGGGAATAAAAAGAGAACCTCCCGCGGCATACTGGATTTTCAGGTAATCCTTGCTTATTCCATCCACGGAGATGTTTTCCAGTCCTCTGAACTCGCCGATTCCGTAAACCTCATGAACCACAAAATCTCCCGGCTTCAGCTCCGTGAACCGCTCGATAGCGCTGGTCTTTTTCTTCTTTGACCTGCTTTTTCTTTTGGTTTCCGCTCTGCCCAGAACATCGGTATCGGTAAAAAGAGCAAACTTTATGTCGTCCATTACGAAACCGCCGGAAAAGCTTCCCGAGGAAATATAAACCCGTCCGCTGACAGTCTTCGGCCTCTCCCTCATGCACAGCACGGACTCCACGCCCAGTCGGTCCAGCTCCTCATTGAGCCTTCCGCCTAAGGTCTTGCTCTTTGTGAATATGAGCACCGTGTACCCGTTGTCCTTCAGATAGGATACTTCTTTCCCGAAAAGGTCGGTCCGGTTCCTGAAGGACGCAGTGTTTTTTGTCATGAAATTAATCTGTTCTTTTATATCGAATTCGGGAACGCTTCCCCTGATGAG
>JAFWDD010000024.1 GCA_017534115.1 Bacillota bacterium
CAGAGCCCTAAGCCGCCGGAGGCACAGCCAGAGCCCTGAGCCCTCGGAGAGATTTTCAGTCATAAAAAAACGAGTGTAACAAAATTTTTACACTCGTTTTCTTTTTTATATATTCTTATTTCTTGCGATAATCCCAGTCGATCTTATCCAGATCCTCAATAACCTTGGTGATATAGTCAACCAACGCCTCGGTCATGAGTCTGCCTTTCTCCGGTGTCGCCTTTGTGGCATCGCCTGTCTGCGCCGTGTCGGTGATCTCCGCGAAATCCCATTTAATCTCGATGAACTCAGGGAGATTCTCGGGCACACAGCATGTAGCAAGCTCCGGCTGGCAGTACTTTCCGAACATATAATATGCAATGGAGCTTTCGCCTTCTCCGGCGTGACCTAAACCTCTCCAAACCTCGAAAGTCTCGGGCGGAAGCAGGTCAAGAGCCGTTACCCACCACTGGTCCAGAGCCGCGATCCTCGCTTCGGGGTATTTCTCCTTAACCTTTCTGGACGCAATCTCGATGGGCGCGATGTTCCCGTCATGTCCGTTTATAATGAGTATCTTGTTGATGCCGTTCCTCAAAACGGACTCCAGAACATCGTAAATAATGGCTGTAATTGTGTCATAGCTGACAGTTAATGTGAAAGGGAAAGTGTCGTAATGTCCGCTGTAACCATATGTGATGGGCGGAATTACCAGCATACCTTTCACTCTGTCGGCTACCAGCTTGCTCAGAGTGTAGGACACTAACGTATCGCAGCCCTCTGCCAGATGCGCGCCGTGAGCCTCGCAGGAACCTACGGCAAGCACAACCTTATCATAGCCGCCTTCTTTGAATCTGTTTGCTGTAAGCTTCATAAGCTCATGATTTGCCATAATAACTCTCCTTTAAAACAAATGGGGACTTTATAAAAAAGCCCCCGAAAAATATGCCTATTTTTTTAGATTAGTTAGTTGAAGGAGTTACTTCTTTAACGAATTTGAAAGCGCCGTCTTCAACAACGTTGATTGTAACGGATTTTGTAGGAACATGGCTTCCGTTTTCGTAAGTAACTGTTCCTGTAACGCCTTTAAGTCCTGCTGTAGCTGCGATAGCGTCTCTTACAGCTGCTCCGTCTAAGGATTCTGCTCTTGTAAGAGCGTCAGCGATGAGATACATTGTGTCGTAGCCTAAGCCTGCGAATGCGTTTTCAGGGTCTGTGCCGTAAGCTTCTTTATATGCCGCAATGAAGTCTACCATTACAGGGTCTGTGTTTTCCATAGATGCGTGTGTAGCAACGTATGTCTGGTTAGCGCCTTCGCCTGCAACTTCGATAAGTAAAGGAGTATCGAAGCCGTCGCCGCTGATGATGGGAAGGTCTACGCCTTTGTCACGGAACTGTTTTACAACAACGCCTGCGTCATCGGGAACGCCTGCGATGAAGATTGCTTCCGCGTCAGCACCCTCTGCTAAGAATCTGTCGATCTGAGCTGAGAAGTCGGGGTCTTTGTTCATGTAGTTGTCTTCAAGAACGATTTCGCCGCCGTTAGCCTCAAATTTCTCTTTGAAGAATTTAGCGAGAGTTGTTGTGAATTCCATTGACTGGTCTGTTAAAAGGTATGCTTTTGTTACGTTGAGGTCATTTGTTAAGAAGTCTGCGCAAGCATAAGCCTGGATGTTATCACCGAAAGGAGCAAGGAATGCCATATCTCCGATAAGGTCGGGGAGTGTGGGAAGTGTAGCTCCGGAAGCGATGAAAGGAACGCCTGCTTCCTGACAGATGTTACCTGCTGCAAGAGCATAGTTTGAATCTGAGAATCCTGCCAGTACAACACAGCCGTCAACGTCGATCATTTTCTTAGCGTTGTTTGCGGATGTTGTCTGGTCTGTTTTACAGTCATAGCTTACTACATTGATCATTTTTCCGTTGATTCCGCCGTTTGCGTTGATCTGGTCAGCCGCAAGCTTGAATCCGTTGAAAGAAGGCTGGTCAAGTGATGCCTGTCCGCCTGTAAGGTTGTAAAGAGCGCCTACGTTGATTGTATCGCCGTCAACTACGTCTTCAACAGCCTCTTCTGCTGCTGCAGCGGCTTCTTTTGCTGTGTCAGCAGCCTGTTCTACTTCTTTGCTGCCGCAGCCGGCAAGCATAGCAACAGTCAAAAGGAGGGCTGTTGCTGTAGAAAGTAATTTTAAGTGCTTTTTCATAGTTTTACCTCCATTTTTAATAGAAATATTGTTTTGTATGCAAACCCTTCAGATATTCCGGTAATTTTTGCGGCTTAGATTAACCGGTATACCTTTGGGGGAGTTGCCATTACTCTCCGAGGGCTCAGGGGTTTTTCGGGTTCCCTGAAATGCTGGAGCGCAACATAGTGAAGCGTAAGCATTTTAGGGTGATCTCTGCCCCTAAGAACCCCGTTCAGGGCTCTGCCCTGAAAACCCGCAAGGGATTTCATCCCTTGACCCGTGTAATATGCCGGGGTAGTTTTTTATCGGGTTTTGGTTATTTTATTTTTGCAATGTTTGGTTATTTCTGCCTTCGGCGAATTAATGTTATACCACAGGCGGTGTATTGTCAATATCTTCCGGAAGAGCCTTTTTGGATTTTCTCCATTTTCCTGTGAAAAGGTCTCTGAAAGCTCTGCCTATATTAAGATATTCCTCTTTTTTGAAAAGGCTTGTATATGTATCCTTTGAGAACATACTCTCAACAATAAATTCGTGCTCGCCCATAAGTCCCTGGCGGCGGAAAATAATGATGAGAATAAGGATTATTGCCATTATAAGGTTGGACGCTCCGTACATTTCCGGAAGCTGGTGTCCGAAAAGCTTCACGCCTGTTTCCAGAGGCGCAAGGACCTCCGGCAGATAGGCCATTATGATTCCTCCGGGCACGGCTCCGCTCAGGGAGAACATACCGCCGATAATAGATGTCTGAACGACACGGAAGCTTAAGTCGAAGTAATAGAACTTGCCGGAAATAACGCTTTGCATATGTCCGAAAAGTCCGCCGGCCATACCTGTTATGAACGCGCTTATGCAGAATGCGCTGAGCTTCTTTGAGGCAAGATTTATGCCCAGAGTCTGGGCCGCCACGTCATCATCCCTCATGGCTATGAGCCCTCGCCCGTACTGGGACCGGATCAGCCGGAAAAGGAAATACAGGACTATTGCCATTATGATAAATATTACAACTGTGTTTGACTTGGGAGGAAGACCCGTAATACCTCTGGCGCCGTTGGTGTATTCGCCTTCGTTGTCCAGGACGGCTCTTACGATAACGATAAGACCCAGGGTAACGATGGAGAGATAATGTCCCTTGAACCGCAGAACGGGATAGCCGATTATAAGAGCTACCACAACCGCGCAGGCTCCGCCGATGATTAACGCCACAACAAAGGGCAGGTTGGCGTTTATGAGCCATTCGGGAAGCCCGGGAGTGCTTGCCATTTTCTGGGCAGGCGTCAGGGTGAAGAACGCGCTTATGTAGGCTCCGATGGCCATGAATGCCGCGTGACCCATTGAGAACATTCCCGAAAATCCGTTTACAAGGTTCAGACTGGCTACCAGTATGATGTATATTCCGGCCAGGTTAATAAGTCCGGCATAATATCCCGAAGGATGGCTGGCTCCGTATACAATGGCGCAGAGAGGCAGGATAACGAATACAAGGAGCCGAAGTATGTTGCAGTCTTTAAATGTTGTCGTTCTCAACTCTTATTCGCCTCCTTACCGCCAAATATACCGTTGGGTTTGAAGAGAAGCACGATAATAAGAAGTACGAATACGAAAGCTTCTCTGTAAGGAGTTATGGATGTGGGCATGAGACCTGCGAAGAGCATTTCCGCGATGCCCAGTATAAAGCCTCCGGCGACTGCTCCGCTTAAGGAGCCGATTCCGCCTAATACGGCGGCGCAGAACGCCTTAAGACCCGGGACGAAGCCCATCATGGGTTCAATAGTTTTGTATTCTCCCGCAAGCATAAGTCCTGCGACGCAAGCCAGTCCGCAGCCTATTACGAACGCCATAACGATGATCTTGTTTACGTCAATACCCATTAAGCGGGAAGCCGTAAGGTTATCGGAGCAGGCGCGCATGGCCATACCCATAGAGGTTCTTTTGATTACTATGGAAAGTATGACAAGAATAACGAAAACCGCTATAAATGTGATTATGTTCATGGTCGAAAGAGTAACGCTTCCGACTTTATGCAGGGCTGTAAGGTATTCCGGCAGGTGGAAGGCCTTTTTCTGGGGCGAGAATATCATCATGATGACATTCTGCAGGATAGAGGACACTGCAAGAGAAGAAATCAGGGTCGTTTCCTCTCCCGAGGACCGCAAAGGCCGGTAAGCGAACCGCTCCACCATTACACCTACGCCTATTGATATGCAGATTGAGATTATGATTATGAGCCACAAGGGAAGTCCGCCGAACGCCATCAGTGTCAGGATGGAATAAACTCCTACGGTGAGGATATCACCGTGGGCGAAGTTTATGAGCCGCAGGATACCGTATACCATGGAGTAGCCTATGGCGACGATGGCGTAAACGCTTCCTATTTTAAGGCCGTTCATAAGCTGGCTTAAAAAATATGAAGAAGTCATGGTCTGACAACCTTTCTTTTAGTATTTTTCGTGTTTTAACCGCCTAAGTAGGCTTCTTTTACGGCAGGATTCTTAATAAGATCCTGAGCGTTTCCGCTCAATGTGATGTTTCCCGTTTCCAGAATGTACGCTCTGTCGGCGACTTCCAGCGCCTCGAAAGCGTTCTGCTCAACCAAAAGCATTGTGATTCCGTGGGATTTTAATGTTTTGATAACGGAGAACACCTGTTCCGTCATAATGGGCGAAAGACCCATGGAAGGCTCGTCCAGAAGAAGGAACTTGGGACAGCTCATCAGCGCTCTTCCCATGGCAAGCATCTGCTGTTCGCCGCCGGAAAGGGTTCCTGCCTGCTGTTTTAATCTTTCCTTTAATATAGGAAACATTTCGAATACGTAATCTATGTTTTTCTGGAACTCGGCTCTGTCCTTCCTGAGGAAAGCGCCCAGTCTCAGATTTTCGTACACCGTCATTTTTGAAAAGATCTGTCTGCCTTCGGGGACCTGAACTACTCCCGCCTTAACAATATCGTTGGCGCCCATTTTGGAAAGCTCCATGTCGTTAAACATGATTTTTCCCTGCGCGGGACGCATAAGACCGGAAATCGTCTTCAGAATGGTGCTTTTTCCGGCGCCATTGGCTCCGATAAGGGCCACAAGCTCGCCTTCTTCTACCTCCATGCTGACGCCTTTAACAACGGGGATCGTGTCGTATTTTACGACGATATCATCAATTTTCAGCATGAACAGCACCCCTTCCCAGATACGCTTCAATAACCTTGGGATCGTTCCGGACCGCCTCGGGAAGACCTTCGGATATTATCTCGCCGAAAGCCATACAGTATATGTATTCGCAAAGACCCATTACCACCTTCATATCGTGTTCGATCAAGAGAATGGTAAGACCGTACCGGTCTCTTATGCCTCGGATTATCTCCGTAAGCTCGGCGCTTTCCTGAGGGTTCATGCCTGCCGCAGGCTCGTCCAGAAGCAGAAGCTTGGGGTCCGCCGCAAGAACTCTGGCGATCTCCAGTTTCCTCTGTGAACCGTAGGGCAGAGACCCGGAAATATGGTCCGCGTATTTTTCTATGCCCATTACCTTCAGCATTTCCATGGATTTGTCCTTCAGCTCGGCCTCGCGCCTCTTGTGGGGGATAGTGTTTCCCACAATGCCCAGAGGGTCCAGCTTGTCGTGCATCTGAGCGCCGATGATGACGTTTTCCAGAACGGTCATCTTCTTGAAGAGCCTCAGATTCTGATAGGTTCGGGTTATTCCCATTTTAGCTATTTTATCAGGGCGCACGCCGGTTATGTTCTTCCCGTCGAAGATGATTTTCCCCGAGGTAGGCACTAAAACGCCGGAAAGCATATTGATAACGGTGGTCTTTCCTGCGCCGTTGGTGCCGATAAGCCCGCATATGCTGCCCTTTTCGATTTGCGCGTTAAAATTGTTAACAGCCTTGAGACCTTTAAAGTGCATATTAAGTTCAGATGCTTCTAAAAGTACTGACATATGTCTCCTCCTTTTCGCTGTTTTTTCTGATTATCTATAAATTATATCATTAAAGGGGTAGTTTCGTAAAGAATTTTTGTTTACAATCAGTCTGAAAATAGGTTATATTTATTGTGAATAGAGTACAAAAAAGGTTCGTATTCGGAAGGAGGAGATGTTGAACATGAAGAAAAAAATTCTGGTTCTGGCAACAGGAGGCACTATTTCATCAGGATTTTCGCCAAATAACAGTCTGGAGCCCCAGATGAGTATAGATTCAATAATGGCGAATTTGACTGATGTCGGAGATAATTATGAAATTACTACCCGGGATATTCTCATGATGGACAGCTCCAACATTCAGCCGGAGGAGTGGCAGTTTATCGCCAGGGAGGTTTTTAACCGCCGGAAAGGCTTTGACGGGGTGGTCATAACTCACGGAACGGACACAATGGCATATACTGCGTCCATGCTGACATATATGCTGAAGAACATACCCGTGCCCGTAGTGCTGACGGGGAGCCAGCTGCCCATAACTCATCCGCTGACGGACGCTTACGGCAATCTGAGACTTGCTCTGGCCATGGCGGCATCGGGTCTGCCGGGTGTTTTTGTGGCTTTTCACAACAAGATAATACTTGGGTGCCGGGCTGTAAAGACCCGGACCATGAATTTCCATGCTTTTGAGAGCGTGAATATGCCCTACATCGGCAGTGTGGATTCCTCGGGGCTCATACTGAACCGGGAGCTTGTGCCTGCGCCTGAGGGTGAGCCGGAGCTTCTGGACAGGCTTTCCGATGATGTGTTTCTCATTAAGCTGACGCCCGGACTGAATCCCAGGATCTTCGATATGCTTTACGATCTGGAGTATCAGGGCATTATAATAGAGGCTTTCGGGGCCGGAGGACTGCACTGCATTCACCGGGACTTAGTGGGACAGATAAGCTCTATGGTGAAGAAGGGCGTGAGTGTGGTTGCCTGCAGTCAGTGTTTATATGAGCGGAGCGATTTTTCCGTTTACGAGACGGGACGGCTTGCGCTGGACAAGGGGCTGATACAGGCTTTTGACATGACTACTGAGGCGGCGGTCACGAAGCTTATGTGGGCGCTGGGACAGAGTGATGACCCGGCGGAGATAAGGCGGATCTTCAACACAAACATCGCCGGCGAGATAAGCCTGTAAGGGGCTCTCCGAGGGCTTAGGGCTCTGCCCTAAAAACCCGTCTTTTTTAATTGGGGCTCTGCCCCAAACCCCGCAAGGAACTTCGTCCCTTGACCCGTGTAGTAAGTAAGGGAAGTTATCGGCTATAATATAGCTTTTCACTTTCGGTAGCTCATGCGGCTTCTGAATTGTGCCGAAGGCACTTTAATTGAATCCGCTCCGGCGGATTCTGACAATAATTAGCCCTCGCAGAGGGCGGCTTCATAGCAAAGCGCTTCATTCCTTCATTTGCGAAGCAAACTTCATTGCGCCGAAGGCGCACCTTTCCCTTGACCCCGTGTAGTAAGCAAGGGAAGTTATCGGCGATGTTTAAACTTAACGAAAATGGAATTTTTAGCTGTGTTATAAGGTGTTTTTTGTGCGAAGCACTTTTTATTGAATCCGCTTGTCGGATTCTGACCTTAGCTGCGCTTGCGCAATTTCGCTCGCCGCAGGCGAATTTAGCTGACCACAGGGCAATTTAGCTCGGCTGAAAGCCGAATTTAGCTTCATTGCGCCGCGGGCTTTCCCCGAAAATGTCTGAGCTTAAGCGGGAGTCGGAGCGAATCATTTTCGTCAGCACCCGAGTCCGATTTGTAAAAAGATTATCTATATGGAGCCGAAGGCCGACTGTGTCTGGCAGGACATTGGCGAAAATGGTCAGCGGGAGCGAAGCGGAGCTTCATTTTCGGTCACCAGCACGGGATTCTTAAGGTGCTCCTTAAGCAGGGTGTCGGGACAGAGTCCTGACAGGGGGTACAAGGGGGATCCCCTTGACGAAGATATTGAATAGCCGAAAAAATTGAATGCAAATCGATAAAGTCCCCTTTGCACATCCAAAACACAAAAACTTTCGATAACATTGCGATTAGCCATGAATTTTAAATTGTATATATTATATTAAGGTTAGAATTGTTTCCCGAAGGACATTTTTTAATCCCGAAGGAAAATTTTTTTCAAAAACCTCAAAAAACAGTTGACAAATAGGAAGAAAGCAAGTATAATCACTAATGCTGACGCCAAAAAGCGGAGGCGTAAAACGGACAGACAAGGACTTTTGTCCACGGGACGAAAGCCGGTGCAAAAAAGCGGATTTGAAAGATGAAAAAAATCGAAAAAAGTGCTTGACAATTCGAAAATAGTCTGTTAGAATAATTAATGTTCGCTGGA
>JAFWDD010000025.1 GCA_017534115.1 Bacillota bacterium
AACCGTCTTCTAGTAAATATATTATTGTCATTCCAAATTATCTACTTCACTTTTTTATTACATATTCTTTCATATAATTATAACTGTATCCACATATCTAAATTCTTATACAAAACTATTTTAGCATAAAAAAGTCTCATTTTGTCCCCTTATCAGCATTTTTATGTAACTGCCTTATATTTATGCAAACAAAGATTTTCGGAAAACAAAAAAGCCTTCCATAGAACCAATCAACTGCGCAGAAAGCACAGGACACGAGGTTCGAGAAAGACCTTTTTTATAAAAGATCATTTATCTGTCCTGTCAACCGATCCAAAGAATCGGGACACAGTGGACGGGAAATGATCTTTTATAAATAGTGTACTACTTTTTAATACCCTGGTCAAGTTGCGTTATACACCAATGTAAAAAAAGCTGGTGAAAGTGTTCTTTTATCTTCTTTTCCCCTTCCACCAGTTTCAGAGCCGTGTACTCTGTAGAACTCGATCCCATTGAATTCCAGAATCCAAAGCCGCCCCACCAGGCACACCGCATTGTTTTCTCCCGATACTCTTTTAGGTACTTTGACCGCCTTAATTTATGCAACGCCCTTTTTCTAATATCATTAATGGAATTTACGGATTTCCTGCATATATCAGCCAATTCAGCCGTTGTGCAGTTGTTATAATAATACTGAACAAGAACCTGCCTTTGAAGCCCGTCCAGCGTGTTCAGAGCTTTGTTTAAATCCTGTTTTAGAATCCTGTTATCAAATGTATTTTCAACATCTTCAAAGTAGTTTTCATTATCCGCTATGGTATCCGCTATAGTTAAGCCGTCTGCTATCGGCGTATCCAGTGCTACAGATCTGCTTAGGATATCCCTGTATCCTTTCACGGTTCTAAAACCTAACTGCTCGTTCAAATGGTTCTTGGCAGCATACCGGAAATAGGAATTCAGCGGATATTCTTTTGTCCGATCATATACCTTAAGAGCTATCAGGAATATAAAATAAGATTCCTGTTCTAAATCCTCTAACGTCAATCCTTTTCGAACAGCCCTGCCCTTATATGAAATGTAGTACCTGTGCGCGATCAAATAAAGTAGTTTCTGCACCCGTTCCCAAAGCGTAAAAATAGGCTCTATTTCCCCGTCTTGTATGCGCGCCGCTAATTCCTCATTGCTCATAAAATCACCCCGAAAAACTTGAAAAATCCACAGTTTTTGTTATAATAATTGTAGTTCTTGTCACACAAGGAATTCTTTTTTCATTACCTTAAAAACCCCATAGCTTTTTTACTCCTTTGCAATGGGGTTTTTATCAGCTATAGGGTTTTTATTTTGGTTTTATTGTGTATTCATTGCCTTTTCTATTTCATCCTCTGGAATTCCCATTGCCCTTAATACAAACGCTCTGTCATATGCTTCAGTATCAAGCCCCGTTTCTTTTTCGTTATCGTCAAATTCTAAGCCTAATAATTCACCGGTAGCAATCAGATCTTTTGAAAACTCAATCATAAACCTGTTCGCACTTTCAACAGCATAGACGGCCATGCCTGCCTCGTTGATTAAGGTTTCAAGTTCAGCTTCAACATCAAAAATATACTTATCAATATATCTTTTCTGCTTTTCAAAGCTATATGGCATATCGGCCAAATCGTTTAGGTTCTGAATGCTGTTTTCCGTTTTCCTTACACATTGCCCGAATACGATCCTGATAATTTTAAGCGCCTGCATATTACCCTTGAACATATCGACTATTTTTTCAATGTCTACTACTCCATTTGTATTTTTAATTAATTCAACACAGTCTTTTAATAACGGTTCAGAAGGTTCTAATATTTCGGAAAACTCCATTTCACGAGCTTTTATTGTTTCCAATTCCGTCTTTACTGTTTCATACCATTTTTCAATCTCTTTTTTAAAAGGCTCTGTCAAAGTTTCTAATTTTTTTGCTTTTCCTTCAGGTGTATAGTTAGTATTTGCGTTTATATTCCCCACTTTAGTGTTGTATTCAACAACGAATTTCGCTATTCTTCTAACGTCCGCCATTATATTGGTAATATCTTTTCTTGTTTCAATATGATCTATCATACTATTTCCCCCCTTTTAATCTCTATATATTTTTGCCTGAATTTCTCCGTCTTCATATTTTAATCCAAAAGATTCATGTGTGCAAATGCTTCTATAACGCCTAAATTGTGGCACATTTATTAAAAATGCGTTTTCTATTGGAGTATCCGGTGCATATGTCAAATCTAAAACAATATCCCCGTGAAAATCGCCTCCGATAACAAAATTTTTATAATCAGCCTCGCAAGTAGTTTCTGTCTTTCTCTGGCCGATCGCTACACTGTTAGCATTTGTTCTTGGGATATAATCAACGGCCATTTTATATTTGGCCTGGCTTGCGTCGTAATCAATCCAGATCCTGTCTTTACAATTCTCCTGGAAAAATCCCTGGTATGCGGCAGTTTCATTTACGAATTCCATTTTTTCCAACTCCTTTATTCATCTAACAATTTTTTGCAAACAACTTCAAATGGTTCTATTTCTATTTCATTAGAATCACCTCCGTTATAATCCAAAGAAAACGCGGTATTTCTCGGAATACCGGCCTTTTTCCGTATCTCTGAACACTTAAAAATAAAGATCCCGTTTTCCGGTGCATTGATTAAATCCATAAAAACCAGCTTCCTGTAATTAGGATTAAAAACATATTCCCTGTAATGCTCTAAATAATATGTCTTCCGGCGGTTTCCGGCTTTTCTGTAATAATCTTCGTCTACTCTGTAAAGCTTGGTTTCCTCATCGTAAGATATCCAGATCAAAGAAGGTTGATTACCCGCATAAAAATAATTTTCAACTTTCTTCAGCCGTGTCATTAAACCTTGACTCATCCGCGTCCCCACTTTCTATTAATTCTTCAAGCTGTTCTATTCGCTTGATAATATCCGCCTGTTCTGTCATGTTCTTACAATGAGAGAATACAGCGTTTATAGCATTTATTTTCACCTGGTCGCTTAATCCAGGCTTCTCTACTATGCCGATAAGAACTTCAGCACATAGGGCTAAATTCCCCTGCAAATACCGCACAGTATCATTTATGCATTCCCTTTGACGTTTCTTTAATTCAGCCTGGAACGCTTTGTCTTTTAGATAATTGTAGGCCATTGTGCGGCTTATCCCAGCACTTTCCGCCGCCTTTGTAACAGTGCTTTCCTCAAGCATTGCATTTAAAAGCGCCGTCTGTTTGTCCGTCAATGCCTCACCCCCTTTATTAATCCTTACCGCAGCCGAAATGCTGGGCGGCGTATTTTGTAACCGCCGCCGCATTTCTTGTTAATCAGCCGTCAAGCCCCCTGTTTTTGTAAACTTTTGTTCGTGCAGCCATGCTCTGTGCCGTCTATTTCATCTCTCAAATCCATAGCGGCCTTGAATCCCATCGAAAAACCGATTTCTTCATACGCGGCGGCTATAGAACCGCCGAAATCTTCAGCTTCCCTCCCGTATTTATCTATTAGCGCCTGGATAGTGTCATATCCAGAGGGAAAGTCTGTTCCATGCGTCTGTGAGTAATAATCATAAAGTTCGTGCATCATTTCACCAGGATTCATTTTCTTACTGCATACAAGACCGATTTTTTCTTTCCTGTCTGTCCGCTCCGTCTCTTTCAGCTCCATAGCCGTGTCAAAGCCTAATCTGAACAGATCAACCTCTACGGCGTCAATCACCGCCCAAAATTCATGCGGGAAATCATTTTCCCCGAAATCCGTCTCCGGTCCAAAAGTATCTGTAAATTTATCAATCGCTTTTTGCGTCTTTTTGCTAAGCGGCTCATTATCCTGTTCATATTCTCTAAAGATATTTTCAATAAGTTTCTTTCTTGTCATTTTTAAGTCATCCTTTCTATAAATCCACTTTCTTTTTTTATTGTTGGCGCATTTTTATTGCTTGTCCACATCTCCTATAACCACAAACCAAATGAACAAGTACCATGATTTTGTTGATATTACGTAAGTTTTTCACCTTGTTCATGATGAACAAGTACCAAAATAATAAACTGGTGCTTGTTCTTATATGAACAAATACCAAAACTATTATAAATTAGTTGTTTTTATCGTACTTGTCCATCAAATCACTGGCTTTAAGGACATATAAAAAACTTTATTCCCTTTTTGATTGCCTTCAGCCCTAATATTGGTTTCTCCGTCCGCTTTCAATTCTTCTTTAGCACGTCTATAAGTTTGAGCGGAAATACCTATCGCCCTGGCTAATTCGTCCAGCTCTTTTACCGGCATTTCTCCATTCTCTTTCAGTGTATCCAGGATAAAGGTTTTTGCCACTTCCTTCTTTGGAGCAGCTTTTTCAAATGTTGTTTCCTGGATAAAATCCTTGTCCTTCTTAACAGTTGCGCCCCTGATCTTGAATATATCCCCTTCTATGGAAAATAAAATCGTTGTGCCGGTGCGTCCGTAGTTGTTTTTTTCATGGGATAGGTATCTTATGCCCTTGTCCTTTGTCCCACCAACCATAAGCACAGACCTGGAAGCGTCCCATATGTCTGAGCTGTCGGCTATACGTTTCCTGCCCCATACGCCGTTCTGCTTATTAGCATGGACTATCAAAAGAGTTGTGCAGCCGTATTTCTCACCGTAGCCGATTAAAGGGTCAAGGCAATTTCTCATTGCGTTTCTGTCTCCCATTTTAATGTTTGGCGGTACAAAGGCCTGAATAGGATCGAATATCAGCAGTTCCGGCTTGTACTGTGCGACTATACCCTCTAAATATGCGCTTCCAAATTTCAAATCCTGGAAATGTTCATCAGAAATCCGCATAGAGAAAATATTTTCCATTACTGCCCCGCTTGCTTCAAGTTTCCGCCTTAATGTATATTCAAATGAATCTTCAGCGGAAAAGAATAAAACCTTTTGGGGAATGTTCTTGCTGAAATGGAATATATCATCCGCTAAAAACGCATTATCGCCCCTGCTTACAGCAGCAGCCAAAGCACACCAGATCGTTGTTTTCCCCGTTCCGCCTTCACCGGCTATAGTTGTGATCTGGTTTCTCGGAACATAATCATCCAGCAGCCATTCTACTTCTTTATCTGTTACGGTATCCATTGAGACAAGGTCTGTTCCTCGGTACATCCCTTCATAATGTGCATTTCCTTTTTCGTATCTCTGAAGCGCCTGGAACACCTCTTTTTCAAGTTCTGAATCTGTCAGAGGCGGATTGCATTTGCTTTGGTTTTCTGCTTTAATTGCCGTCCTAATAGCCGTATCAGATAAGCCTTTAGCCTGTAAACTGCAAGCCAATTTAAACATCGTGTCTGTTCTTTGTCCTTCAGGTATAAACCCCTCTTTAAGCTCAAAATTCGGGCTTTTTTCGGGCTTGTTATTCCCTTCAAGGAATTTATATACCAGGTCATCCGCATAAGCTATTCCCTTAGGATCTTCAGCCCACACATAGGCGTTCCCATTCGGGTGTATAGACGGTGGGGCAATTACGCCCCCGCCTGTGCCTAAAATATCAACACCTGGATATAAATTCGTTTTCCGGCTTACAGGCCTGTCAGAGTAATAATACCTGTGCAGACCGCCCGATCCTGTTAGAACCGTAGCCGTTGGCGGCATTGCTCCGTTTTCAGTTTCCCATTTGTCTACAGAATCAACGCCGTTGGCGTCTCCGTGATTATCCATATCTAAGACAAACAAATATTTCGGCGGCTCACCTGGCGCCGTTTTTACTTGACCTGTGACTATTCCTACATTATAATTAGAGGCAGAGGAAAACCATTCTTTTATTTGGTTTTCATCGGTGGTAGCGTCTAAATACCCGTGCGGCGTTGCCGGTATTTTCGTTTGCGGTTTGAGAGGATAAACAGCCCACCCTTCTTTTAAGTATTTAATTGCAAGTTTTAAGTTGGTCATCTGTTTAACCTCTCTTTTTCTTTGTTCTTCTTTGAATAGTATTTTGCCATTTCGGTTGCAACCCTTGACAAATCAACAATAATACATTCGGCCAAAGCCTTGTAATCCTTAATTTCGCCTGGCGGCTCATATCCGTTCAGCTTAATCCCCGTGACGTCATAAAGCGGTTTTGGATAAATTATGTATGATTTTCTTTCTCCGTCCGTCTCTACGTCTCCGATCGGCAATGAACCGTCTTCCATTTTCCGCCTTACCGTAGCGGCGGAAAGGCCTAACTCGCGCCCTACGTCTTCAGGCGTTATTTTTTTGTTCGACATTAATATCACCTTCCCTTCATGAATTTAAGAAAATCTAACAGCATTTTAGAACATCTTTTAGCCTGTTCTTCATATTCATCATGATTTGGACTGTCAATAGTGTTTTCTTTGTCATGGTGTAAGTATCTGTGCGCTATTTCATGCGCCAATGCTTGGGCAGCTTGCGCATCTGTCAATTTTGTGCTTAGTCCGATAACATTACTGACTAAATTCCCTTTGATGTCACCTTGAAATTTCACTGCTACAACCCTAAGATCTTGTGCATTGGCGAAGCCTATTAATTCAATTAACATTTGTTCCACTTCCTTCTTTTCCTTATTTTCCTTTGACATTTTTTATTTGGCGCTAGAAAAGAAAATATCTTCTCTTTCATCCATGGTTAAGCCTAAAACCGTGCAAAATACAGGCACAGTTTCCACTTTCATTTTTGTGCGCCCTGCAAGCATACGGTTTAAAGCCTGGACATTGACCCCCAAAGCAGCAGCCAAATCAGATTTCTTTGTATCTGTTTCAACTATTTTCGCTTTAAGTTTGTTCAGATTTACCGGATTTGTAGTTGTGTTCATTGTCTCACCTCCTTTGTTATCACTCTTTATAAATAAAACAGCTTTTTATCATCACCTTATATGATTTCATTTCTATGAAACCATAATAACAGCAGGCGCTCACTTTGTCAAGATTTTTTAAAATTAATTATTCTTTTAACACAAAAGTGTTGCAATTTATTAAAATTTGATATATCATTAGTATGGGTGATTTTATGAATATTGGAGAAAAAATAAGAGCAATACGAGAAAAAGAAGGCTTTAGCTTAGGTGAATTGGCAAACATGACAGGCATAAACAAATCTACTTTACATAGATACGAAACCGGCAAAACTGCTAAAATCCCACCTGAAGCAATAAACATTGTAGAAAAATCGCTTAATCTTCCTATAGGATACCTATCGGGAAATGATTATCGCTTAAAGGCTATTGTTGAATCTGTTTATTCAGACAATCCAAGCATAAAGGCGTCTGATTTTGATTTTAGAAGTATTACAAACGAAAAAACGGAACACATAAACAATTTATTTGAAAAATATGATGTTTTGGATTTTGCTGTAAATATTATCGGTTATCCGCAAGATTTAAACCACTACAAAAAAATAATTACTAATGAAATCAATAATTTGCACAACGCTTTTAATATG
>JAFWDD010000026.1 GCA_017534115.1 Bacillota bacterium
CCTCGTAGGGGAAAGTCTCCTCAAACTCCTTCTGCCAGACAGTATCCTTCGAATATGTATACCCCTGTGCCGCCTGTCTTTTCGCGTAAAGCTCCACAAGGTCCTCCGCAAGGATGGAGACCGTCTTCCTCGCCTTTGATTTGGCTCTTTCCCAGTCGCCTCCGCCCAGCTTGCTCAGCTTAGGCTTTGCGCCTTCGGAGCCTATATATTTCTGGACCATGTCCATCTGGCTGACGGGAATGAAAAGAGAACCTCCCGCGGCATACTGGATTTTCAGGTAATCCTTGCTGATTCCGTCCACAGAGATGTTTTCCAGTCCTCTGAACTCGCCGATTCCGTAAACCTCGTGAACCACAAAATCTCCCGGCTTCAGCTCCGTGAACCGCTCGATGGCGCTGGCCTTTTTCTTCTTTGACCTGCTTTTCCTTTTCGTCTCCGCTCTGCCCAGAACATCGGTATCGGTAAAAAGAGCAAACTTTATGTCGTCCATTACGAAACCGCCGGAAAAGCCTCCCGAGGAAATATAAATCCGTCCGCTGACGGTCTTCGGCCTTTCCCTCATGGACAGTACGGATTCCACACCCATACGGTCCAGCTCCTCATTGAGCCTTCCGCCCAGAGTCTTGCTCTTTGTGAATATGAGCACCGTGTACCCGTTGTCCTTCAGATAGGATACTTCTTTCCCGAAAAGGTCCGTCCGGTTCCTGAAGGACGCGGTGTTTTTTGTCATGAAATTAATCTGTTCTTTTATATCGAATTCGGGAACGCTTCCCCTGATGAGAGAAAAAACAGCAATCCGGAAATCTTCCGCATTTTTAAATATATCCTTTGCCGAAATGAGGGCTTTTGTCCTTGAGGGCAGCATATATCCCGCTTCCGCTCTGTCTAGGATGCTTTCGCAGAAGCTATTTTCCGCGTGCTCCAGAATATCCCTGATTCTGGATATTTCCACAAAATAAAGAACGGCGTTTTTGTCAAAATAATCGAAAACAGCGCCTTTTCCGCCGAAAAACAGATCCCCGTAAAGTATATCCTTCTCGAAAACGCCCTTGTCCCGAAATCTTTCCGTCTCCATTCCCCATTCGGCCTTCAAATTGTCCGTTGCCTCGAATTTACCTGATTCCTCGAACTTTTTCAGCATTTTTTCATATTCGGAATTAATCTTTTTGTATGCTTTTTCCCTTGTTTTTTCATCGGCGATGAATTCCTTCGCGGGATAGATTACGGCTTCGTCAAGGTTTTCCAGAGAACGCATTGTTTCCCTGTCCAGAAGCCTTACTGAATCTATTTCGTCGTCCCAGAACTCAATTCGCACAGGACTTTCCCACAGCATGGGGAATATATCCATAATTCCGCCTCTGAGGGCAAACTGTCCCTGACCTTCCGCCTTGTCCGCATGCTCGTATCCGGCTTCCGTGAGCTTTTTCACAAGGTCCTCCGGCGGGAAAACATCTGCCGGCTTCAGGGTTATAAATGAATTCAGAAAAACATCCTTCGGCGATACCCTGTGGAGAAGAGCCTCTGCGGGCATGACCACTGTTTTGGCCTGGCCGGAGCCGATTTTGAAAAGAGCCTCTATCCTCTCGGCGGTAATGTTCCTTCCCGATGTGGCCGCGTAGTAAACTCCCGTGTCCCTGAAGGGCAGATACACTGCTTTTTTATCGAAATTCAGCATATCCGAGTATATTCGCCGAGCCTCCGAATCGTCCTCGGCAATAATGACCGCCTGTGTTTTTGTCCCCTGAGAGACAGCCCATGCCAGAGCGGTTTCCGAAACGCCGACTGCCCCTGTCAGCAAAACAGGGGTATGTCCACTCTTTATGGCGCACTGCGCTTTTTTTACATTTTCACTCTCAAGCAGTTTATTAAACAGGGATTTCAATTAAATCTCCTCCCCGCTTACCGTTTTTTCCTCCGCCTTCTCGCCAGACTTTTCGTCAGCCTTATCCTCGGCATTTTCAGCCGGTTTTTCTTTCTTCTTTTTAGGCGGTTTCGCGGAAGGATTTATTTTGTTCATGGCGTTTGCTACGCCTTCCTCGATTATGAGCTCAACAGCGTCTGTGGCAAGGGTAACTCCCTTTATGAAAAGAGGCAGGTCGTCCTTGTCGAACTTGCTTAAGACATAATCCGCCAGATCCCAGCCGTTGGGCTTCTCGCCGATACCCACCTTTATGCGCAGGTATTTGTCCGTGCCCAGATGCGCCGAAATGTTCTTGATACCGTTGTGTCCGCCGGGACTTCCGCTTTCCCGTATCCGCACTCCTCCCAGAGGAAGGCTGGTATCGTCATAAATCACGATCAAATCGGAAATATCATATTTATAGAAGGACATGATCTCTTTCACGGCCTCGCCGCTTAAATTCATGTAGGTTACAGGCTTCACAAGAAGGACTTTTTCCCCTTTTATGACGCCTTCGCCGATAAGAGACTTGTGCTTCATTTTTGTTACCTTAATATTGTAGTCGTACGCCAGCTTGTCGATAACCTCATAGCCTGTATTGTGCTTTGTGGGAGCGTACTTTCTTCCCGGGTTTCCCAACCCAACAATTACTTTCATATTAAACATCCTTTTCTTATTTATAAAGCATATTAATTATATTGTATTTTCAAGACCTTTTCAAGCCCGCAGAAAAGCTTGATCCGACCTTGCCGTGCCAAGTTTACTTTCAGCAAGGTAATTTGTACAAAAAACAGCTATTTGCGGATAACATTTTTCAGCTGTCCGCAAGTTTTTCGGAATTATTGGTTTTTTGGATGTGCAAACAGGTATTTAAAAGGGAAATTTATTGATTTGCATTCAAGTTTTTTAGCTGTTTCTATGCATTCGTCAAGGGGCAAGGCGCCATACAGGCGCAATGAATAATGAAAACGCTTCGCTGATGAATAATGAATAATTATTGCCAAAATCCGCCTTCGGCAGATTTAATGAAAGTGCTTCGCACCGAATGCTGTAACTGTTCGGCTGAAGTTGACATCTTTTAAAAATTTGCAAATTAGTCGATAACTTTCCTATACTTATTACACGGGTTCTTAGGGCGAAGTCCTAAGCGGGTTTTTAGGGCAGCGCCCTAAATGGGGTTCTCAGGGGCAAAAGTCAAAACTGCTATCAGATTTTGTAGTTTAATAAACAATAATTCGTATTTGCCTTATGTGAGGCGTTAGCAAATACAAAAAACCCTGAGCCGCCGGAGGCATAACCAGAGCCCTCAGCCCCTCGGAGAGCCTTGAAAAACATTACTGCATATGGTAGAATTTCCTTAAATACAACTAAAAATATTGAAATGAGGCGAAAAAAATGAGCAGTTTAAAAGCTTTGATTCTCGCTGCGGGCGAAGGCACCCGCATGAAATCCGACACACCCAAAGTTTTGCACAAAATCTTAAATAAATCCATGATAGACTACGTCCTTGACGCCGCATCCGATGCAGGCGCGGACAAAATCTGCGTAGTGGTAGGCTCCCACGCCGAAAAGGTGACCTCCGCGCTGGAGGAAAGAAACATCACCTTCGCGGAGCAGAAAGAACGTCTCGGCACAGGCCACGCAGTAATGTGCGCCAAATCCTTTGTCGAAGGAGAAGACTCGGATATACTCATCCTCTACGGGGATACACCTCTCCTGAAGGGCGAAACCCTGAAAGAACTGGTGGCCTTCCATAAAAAAGAAGGAAACAGCGCGACTCTCCTCTCCGCATTCGTGGACAACCCCAAAGGCTACGGCAGAATCGTCCGTGACTCAAAGGGTCTCTTCGCGAAAAACGTAGAGGAAAAGGACACCACCGATGAAGAAAAGAAAATAAACGAGATCAACGCAGGCGTGTACTGCTTCAAATCCAAAGACCTGCTTTACGCCCTGGACAACCTTAAAAACGACAACGCCGCCGGAGAATACTACCTTCCCGACGCCCTTGAGATAATCCTTTCCGCAGGCGGAAGAGTAAACACATTCGCCGCAGAGGACCCTGACGAGTTCTTAGGCGTAAACTCCAAAGTCCAGCTTTATGAGGCTCTTAAGGTAATGCAGAGAAGGATCAACTACGGATTCATGGAAGACGGCATTACAATAATTGACCCGGAAAACACATTCTTAAGCCCCGACACAGTCATCGGCAAAGACACCATAATATACCCCGGAGTATTCCTCGAAGGCGGTACTGTTATCGGAAGGGACTGCGAAATCGGTCCCGACTGCCGCTTAAGCTCCGTAAAGGTCGGCGACGGCACAACCATCGAGTATTCCAGAATCAAGGAATCCCGGATCGGAAACAATACCACCGTAGGTCCCTTCGCTTATATCCGTCCCGACTGCGTAATCGGCGATAATGTAAAAGTAGGCGATTTCGTCGAGGTCAAAAACTCAACCGTAGGCGACGGCACCAAGATCTCACATCTCACATACATCGGCGACACGGACGCCGGACGCGGAATCAACTTCGGCTGCGGTACGGTAACAGTCAACTACAACGGCAAGGCAAAATTCCGCACCACCATTGAGGACGACTCATTCATCGGCTGCAACACCAACCTTATCGCTCCCGTTAAAGTGGGCAAAGGCGCATACATCGCCGCCGGCTCCACCGTAAACCGCGACGTGCCCGAGGACGCTTTCACCATCGCCAGAGTACGCCAGAAAAATTACGAAAACGGAAAGAATAAACTTAAGCTGTAACACGCGGCAAAGGGCATTTCAGCTCATAATTCAGGACATTTTAGGGAAATCAAGTCTTTTTGGGGTATAAATTTCGGCTTGCATGTGCATTAAAAACAAAAATACAGTTTTTCCCGAATAATGTTGAAAAAAAACCGGTAAAAGTGTAAACTAAATATATAGAAGTTTTATTCAGTTGCAAAGTCATATTTATCATATATTTTAGGGGGATTTGTTCAAAATGATTAATTCAGGCAAGTCAAACATAAAGGTTTTCACGTGTAACGCGAACAAAAAATTAGCGGCCGAGATCGCTAACAACTTAGGTATTTCCATGGGCGACTCCGAGGTTGCTCAGTTCTCAGACGGAGAAGTTTCCGTTTCCATAAACGAAACAGTCAGAGGCGCGGATGTTTATATTATCCAGTCTACATCCTATCCCGTAAACGATAATCTTATGGAGCTTCTCATAATGATCGACGCTCTGAAAAGAGCTTCGGCAGGCTCCATCAGCGCCGTTATTCCTTACTACGGATACGCCAGACAGGACAGAAAAGCAAAAGCCAGAGATCCAATCAGTGCAAAGCTCATCGCAAACTTGCTCTACACGGCAGGAGCCGACAGAGTTATCACAATGGACCTGCACTGCGCACAGATTCAGGGATTCTTCGATATTCCCGTAGACCATCTTAAAGGTATGCCCATTCTTACCAACTATTACAGAAAGAAATTCGGTCATGACCTGGAAAACTTTGTAGCCGTTTCTCCTGACCTGGGAAGCGTTACAAGAGTGCGTTCATTTGCGGAAAGACTGGATATTCCCATTGCCATTATCGACAAGAGAAGACCCAAACCCAACGTATCCGAGATAATGAACATCATCGGCGATGTTGAGGGCAAGAAAGTTATTCTTGTAGACGACATGATCGACACAGCAGGAACAATCTGCAACGCCGCGGAAGCTCTTAAGGAAAGAGGCGCTCTTGAGATCGACGCCTGCTGCACACATCCTGTGCTTTCGGGTCCCGCTCTGGAGAGAATCGACAATTCCTGCATTAACGAGCTGGTTGTGCTGAACACGATCACTCTGCCCAAGGAAAAACTTCTCCCCAAAATCACCCAGCTTTCGGTTGCTGAAATCTTCGCGGACGCTATTTACCGTATCCA
>JAFWDD010000027.1 GCA_017534115.1 Bacillota bacterium
ACAAAACTCCATAAATTAAAAGTATATCTATAAATAATTTTATAAAAATATATAAATACACCTTATATCATTCTATTCCGCGCCGAATTCCTCGTCTATTATTTCATAATCATCAACGCTTTCGGTGTATTCGTAAAAAAGCTCCTCAAAGTCCTCGAAAATCTCGTCATATTCGTCTTCATCGTCTATGTCCGCGATTTCAAGCTCTTCTCCGTCAGACATTATCTCAAAAATCATGACCTCGTCTTCATCAAAAAACTCGTCCATGGGATGAGCCGCAAGAAACATTCTGCCTTCTCTTTCAAACATAAGAAGAGCCGTGCACTCCAGCTTAATGTCTTCGTCCAGATCTATTTCAAATGTATTGCCTGTTAATTCGCTTTCAATAATCTTTGCCATTTTTCCATTCCTCCGAATACTCACTAAGTTAAAAAAGTCCGGATATTATCCGGACCAAAAAAATGTTTTACTCTTCGTCTTCCCATTCTGAAGCAAGCTTTTCGAATGCCTCCGAAACCTTTTCGAAAACCGCATCGTCTTCGATGTTTTCAAGTCTCAGGTCTTCGCCTTCTTCAAAATACTCGTAAATGAGAACAGCTTCGTCCTCTTCTTCGTCTTCGTCAACTATGGGCAAAAGCGCAATATAATTTTTTCCGTCAACATCAAAAATTCCCAGAACAGCACATTCCAGTTCGGAATCGTCATCAAGAGTCAATGTGATGACTTCCATTTCCATTTCTTCATCGTGATCGTGGTCATGTCCACATGAGCAATTGTCTGACATCTTTTTTTCTCCTTTTTTATGCAAATTTATTGTTAGTTGCATTATATACCAACGTTCATCCTATTGCAACGAAAAATATTGGGCTATACCCAAATAAACCGCCCATGCTGCCTTATTTCTGTACTCTTCCGAATTGAGATTTTCCTCCTCTTCCGCATTGGAAAGAAAGCCGCATTCTATTATTGCCGCCGGTATTTTTGTGTTTTTCAGTATGTAGTAATCCGAATCAGCCTTTGCCGTTCTGGTGTTCGTGTTATCCAGATTTTCTATAAGGCTTGACTGAATACACTCGGCAAGAAGCTTGCTCTTTTCCGATGAGTTGTAATAGAAAACCTGAGCGCCTTTAACATTAGAAGACGGATAGGAATTCTGGTGAATGCTTATGAAAATATCAGCGTCAAAATCGTCGCTCGTGAGGATCCGCATCTTCATATCCTCTCTTTTGGACTGACCCAGAGCCTCATCAGTTTTCCTTGTGAAGAATACCATATAACCGCCGGATTCCAGAAGCCTTCCCAGCCGACTGGCTATGTCCAGATTTATGTCCTTTTCGTCCGCTCCTGCACGGCCGGCCTTCCCCGGATCCCAGCCTCCGTGGCCCGGGTCGATCACCACAACCTTCTGGTCTGAAGGCGCCATTACTCTTTTCATGTTCCCGCCGAATCCCAGACCAATGCCCGCGGCTATAAAAATACAGGCGAAACGGAAAACTATTCCCAATCTTTTCATATATCATTATCTCCAACCGGTTTTTATAATTTTATTATCTTCTTTTCACATATATTATGGCAAATTTTATGTTTTATTTTATAATATTTCTGTTATAATGTTATTATGAAAAGTGTGTGTTGAGGTGAGGTCATGAAATTTATTGACAACATATATGTAGGCGAAGGAATTAAAAATCCGCCGGAAGTATTCGATAAATTGAAAAACAGAACTCCCGCTTTCGGGATATACTGCATATGTATTTCTTCCGGCAGCAAGTTTTTCGCGGAGATCCTGTCCTCAAGGTCGCTTTTTTCAGAAAAGAACAAGAATAAAGAATACACCGTAATAGGCATAGCCTTCGGGAAAGCCGAGGCGGAAGAGCTTTTTTCCGTAATTGTCGAAGACTATATTTCTTCGGGAGACGAAAAGCTTTCCGGATTCAAAAAATCCTTTGACTCGGAGGAATTTATAACGGTTTAAATATTTGAAAAGGAAAATATTATGAGCGCAGCGTATATTTTGAGCATACTGCCTACAATAGGCACTGTTATTCTCATAGCGGGAATAGCCTTTGGTTTATGCTTCCTTTTCTGCCCTATGAAATACGATGTCCGGGCATCCAATATGGACTGTATAAAGGCAAGTATCCGGCTTGATTTCATATTTAAAATGATTTCAGTGGAAGTTTTCCTGAAAAAGAAAGAAAAGCTTTTAACCAAAATAAAGTTATGTCTGTTCGGGAAATGCGTATGGCAGAAAAAATCAGGAAAAAAGAAGAAAAAGAAAAAGCCTGCCGAAATCTCTGCAGTTCAGGAGGAAATCCCTGTAAAAAACACTGAACCAGCGGAGCTTCTGGAAGAGGAAACCAAAAAGCCCAATGTAAGGCGGATAAAAATGTCCCATCCCAAGGAACCGCCAAAGGAAGCGGAAAAAACCGAAATCAAACCCAAAGAGGAAGATTCCCTTATCAAAAGGGTTATGAAAATGCCCGACAAGGGGAAGTTCATAAAACTGACTCTGAATTTTATAAAAAATCTCTTTAAGGAAATAAAACCCGATTATGTTTATATCAGGGCAATCCTGGGAACGGGAGACCCCTGCTCCACAGGAAGATATATGGGAATAGCGTACGCTGTTTCGGGATATTTCGGACTGGACACCCAGATAACACCGGATTTTGAAAATGTTGTCTACAAGGGCAAAGTCCGGCTGACCGGCAGCGTCCGGTTATATAAAGTTATTTATTACACATTAGGATATATAACCAAAAAACCTGTTCGCAATTTAATGAAAATAGTAAGAAATAAAAAATAGCAAGAAAGGGTAAGCGTGATCAGAAATGTCAAACGATATCGGCACAAACTTAGATATACTTTTTAACAAAGCGGAAAACTTTATATCCACAAAAACCGTCGTAGGCGAAGCAATTACCATCGGCGACCTTACTCTGGTGCCTCTTATTGAGGTTTCCGTGGGCGTAGGCGCAGGAGCCGGCAGCGGAAAGGATTCCAACAGCGCAGGCGGCGGTCTGGGCGCGAAAATCATCCCTACCGCAGTACTTTCCATCCAAAACGGAACAGTTCAGCTTGTAAATATCAAGAATCAGGACGCTATATCCAAACTCATTGACATGGCTCCCGGAATAGCGCAAAAGCTTAACTTCGGCAAAATTTTCGGCAAAAAAGAAGAAACACCTGTCGACGTGGTAAAGGAAACCATCAATGTTGACGAAACTACCATTATTGAATAATCTCCGGCTTTTTTAAGTATTGCACTGACTTACAGGAGGTTATTCAAAATGCGTACAGTTATAGAATTTTACGACAAGGATATTATTAAAAACATAATGGGAGTTCTGGCATTAAAGCCGGACAGAGTTGTTTTTCTTTATGACAGCGAGCTTAAAGACCATCATGCATTCACCTCTCTGGAAAACTGTTTCCGAGTTCATATTCCTAATTTAATATTTGAAACCCGTTCCGTCGACATAAACAACTTAAACGGAATGTATACTGTCGCAGAGCTGGTTATCCGCGGAAGCGATGAATCCTTTGTGGATCTTACGGGCGGCAGCGAAATGATGATTATCGCGGGATATAAAACCACTGCAATTCCCAATAATACAGTTGTCCATACGGATTTAATAAGGGGATTTGTATTTGATGTCGAGACCAACGCGGTCATAGCCAATCTCCCCAAGCTTTCCCTGTCGGATTTCTTCAACGCCAGAGGAGCCGTGCTTTCGGGAAATTCCCACAACGCGCCTCAGCCGGAAGATTTTGACACCATACTGGATATGTGCGGGCATATATTCAGAAATCAGAAAACCTGGAAGGAGCTTTGCTCCTTTATCCAGACTTCAATGGGAAAGACTCTGCCCTATGATCTTTTCCTTCACGGAAAGAATATATTCGGCAAAAACATCGAACAGGTCGAATTCCTGCTTGAAAAATTCCAGGAAAACGGATTCATCAAAAATCTTTTTATCAGCAAAAACTCCATATCATGCGAATTTACAGATACAAACGCAAAGGCATACCTTATAAGCTTCGGAGTATGGCTTGAGCTTTATGTTTACATAACCGCCGTACGTTCGGGCGCTTTCGATGATGTCGCCCTGGGAATGATGATAGACTGGGATATGTATGACCAGCTCCAGATAAACAACGAAATAGATGTTGTTATATCCGATAACTCCGTTCCCGTTTTCGTTTCATGCAAATTTACGGAGGCAAATACCGCGGCTCTCAACGAGCTTGTAATCGCAAAGAAACGGCTCGGCGGATGGTTCTCAAAAGGTGTTATTGTAACCTTCGGAGAAGAAAAAAGCAAAAACATGGGTACATACCAGAGGGCAAAATCCCTGGGGCTGGAGCTTCTGGACCGAAGCGATGTTATGAGCCCTTATTTCCAGCAGAAACTTGTGGCATCCATAAAAGAACACGATCTGGTAAAACTGAAATGGAAAAAAATATAATTTGCGGCAGATTTCCGAAATAATTTCGGCAAATTCCGCTTAAGCATAACCCTTTACAACATAATAACGTGATTCTTCGCCGCTGAAAAAGCGGCATTTTTTTGTCCAAAGAAAAAATTTAATACAAAAACTCCTTGAAAAAAAGATGTATATGTATAATAATATTATTTACACAGATATTTTACAAAAAAAATTAAGGAGTCCTTATCATGAATAAAAAAATACCAAAAATAACAGCCATTGCGGTTGCCGCAGGCTTTCTGATCCTTTTAATGTCCATAATGGCTTTCGCGGCAGGCGGTCCTTCCATTTCGGTTGACCCCGTAACATCCGAAACCTCAAATAATAGCGCGACTGCCATAAAACAATATAAAAATACAGACGGAAATAATTACATATTCCTTCCCTCTTTCGCAGATCCATCATCCTTGAAAGTATGGATCGATGGAGCCGACAGCATTGAGGTTGACGGAAAAACAATTAAAAACGGAGATGTAACGGACGCATTTTCCAAACTCGGCAAATTTGTTATAAATCCCAATTCCGATAATATCTCCGTTACATTCATGAAATCCGAAAATATCGCTTCTGTTTTCATCTTAACCCAAAGCGGAAGCATGAACATGATAAACGCAAGTCCCGGACATACATATTCGGAAACAGGCTGGATAAGAATACTTTCATCATCAGGCTCCGATGCGTATAACGGAGAGCTCTCACAAATCAAAGGCAGAGGAAATTCTTCATGGCAGCTTGCCAAAAAGCCTTATCAGATAAAGCTTAACGATTCCGCCGATTTGTTCGGAATGGGAAAACACAAAACATGGGTGCTTATAGCCAATCATCTGGATAAAAGTATGCTCCACAACAGCACGACATATTATATAGCGGACAAAATCGGTCTCGCGTACACACCCAAGAGCGTTTTCGCCGACGTATACGCCAACGGCAAATATCTCGGCACATACACAATCGGAGAAAAAACCCAGGTAGGCAAAAACCGTATTGAAATAACGGACCTTGAGGCTCTGACAGAAGAGAAAAACAGCGAAAAGCTCAGCAAATATCCCAGAGGCGGAGAATATGAAAGCGCATCTGCCGGAACATACAAATATTACGAGATACCCAACAACCCCGAAAACATTACCGGCGGATACCTGCTTGAATTCGACTATGCTCAGAGATATAAGGAAGAGCCTTGCGGATTCGTAACGGACAGAGGACAGTGCATAGTTATAAAAAGTCCCGAATACGCTTCAAAGGCTCAGGTCGAGTATATAAGAAATTATTACCAGGAGCTGGAAGACGCAGTATACAGCGAAGACGGAAAGAACAGTCTCGGAAAACACTATACAGAATACATGGATCTTACATCCGCGGCAAAACGTTTCTTAATCGAAGAGCTTACCATGAATGTTGACTCCTGCATGAGCAGCTTTTACCTTTACAAAAATACTGACGGAATTTTTTATTTCGGACCGGTCTGGGACTATGACCTGTCATTCGGAACTTCCGCTGACAAAACCTTATCCAGTTCAAAGGATCCTTCCACATGGTGGACAAATATACGCAAGATAAACAAGCATCCCGAATATTATTCAATGCTTGCCGAGCTTTTCAAATATGGGGATTTCCAAAAGGCTGTTACAAAGGAATTCAATGAATCATTCAAGAAATACGCTCACGAACTCTATGACACAAAGATAGACCAAATGGCTTCCGATATAAGCGCGTCTTACAAAATGAACTATACTATCTGGAATATTAATTCCGTAAATCATTATGTGGACAACAACGGCGAGACCATGGACGACAACGTAAAATTCTTCAAGAATTTCTTTAAAACACGTCTGGATTTCATGGAAAGCACAATAGGAACCGCAAATTATCCTATATCCACTAAATTCAAAGATGTTTCGGCAAACAGCTGGTACATTGACGCCGTAAAGCTTATGAGCGCAAAAGGATACATAACCGGTACAAGCGAGGATACATTCTCGCCCAACGTTACAATGTCCAAGGCAATGTTCGCCCAGATTATCTGGAATATGTGCGGAAAGCCCAGCGCAGAATACAAAATCAATGATGTTTACACCAACGACTGGTATTACTCTGCAGTAAACTGGGCTGTAACCTATGGAATCGCGGATTTGGACGCAGACGGCAACTTCAATCCGAAAGCCGATATCTCCAGAAACGAAATGGTTTCCATGCTTTACAAATATACGTGTTATCTGGTTGAAAACGGAAGACTTCAGGCGGAAAACCCCCAAATATATATGTTTGACCTGACAAGATTTTCCGATTTAAAGGACATTGACACCTTAACCAAAGACGTGTTCGAATGGGCATGCGCCAACGGTATTATAAGCGGATATCCCGACAGCACAATCCTGCCGCAGAATTCAGCTACAAGAGCGGAAGCGTCAATGATTCTGTTCAACTATTTAAAATTATACGAAAAGTAAAAACTTCCCAAGAGTTCAGGGCTCTGCCCCTTTGGGCAGGCATTAGTCAAAACAGCCGGGAGATTCAATTATCTCCCGGCTTTTATTTTTTGCCTTCTTCCAGCATGCTTTCTATGAATATTCCGTAGCCTTTCTTTGGATTTCGTACAAAAACATGGGTCACGGCTCCTATTATTTTCCCATTCTGGATTATTGGGCTTCCGCTCATACCCTGTACTATTCCGCCGGTTTTCTCAACAAGCCTTTCGTCCGTGACTTCTATTACAAGACCCTTGTCCGGCGAGACACCGTATCTGTTTACGTGCCGGATCTCCACAGAATACAGCTCATTTTCTCCCGTAACAACATCTGTCATTATGAATGCGCCGCCTTCTTTCGCATCCTGCTTCAGACCTATGGGAACAAGCTCCCCTGAAGGCGGCTTTTCCATTACGCCGTAAAGACCGCATTCCGTATTTTCATATATCTTGCCCAGAACATTGTCCTTTTCCAGAATCCCCATTATTTCGCCCGGATTTCCGGCTTTTCCCTTTCTGACGCCTGTAATCATAAGACCCACTATCTCCCCTTCTCTCAAAGGCATGAGCCTCATTATGTCCACATCGTAAACACCATGGCCCAGTGCGCCGAATGAACTGTCCTGAGGATCAAAATAAGTAAGAGTGCCTATGCCCTGTGTGGAATCCCGCACCCAAGCTCCTATTCTGTAACCCTCTTCAGATTCAATGGGCTTTATGCTCACATTTCTTTCTCCGCCGTCTCTGTATATGAGAAGGTCCACACTTCCGCCGCATTCGGCAAGTACATTTATCAGGTCGTCTTTATTCTCCAAAGTCTCATCATTGGCTTTAAGAATAAAGTCGCCTGACTTCAGAATCCCGTCTGAAGGCGAAGCTTTCCCGTCAATCCTTCCCGTGCCCAGAACCAGAATTCCATCTGTGGTCATACAAACTCCCACCGTCTTTCCCAATGGTATTATTTCTTTTTCGGGAATAACGGAAAGAGACACTGTCTTCACGGGGATAAGTCCGAAAAGAGTCAGTTTTATGTCAGTTTCCGCCTCATCGGATGTGCTAACTACAAACTCGTCCCGCAGATCTATGGTTATATTCCCGCTGAGCTTCTGGCCGCCGCTCATTACGGTTATGCTTTCATCGTAAAATTCCGCCACAAGAGGCACATTCCAGCTGAATTTCCGGCGGCTGTTTTCCAAAAGGCGGAAATCCTCCGGAAGGGAATTTATGGCCGAGGCCGTCATAACGGCGTATACGGCAATCACCTGAAGCGCTGCCTTAAGTATTTTCCTGTTTCCAAGCATGAGAGCAAAATCCTTTCTGATTATTTGTCGAACTTTTTTGCATGAAAAAATCATAAGCCTTCGCTGTTACGACAAATATTGTTTTTCCCAAAATATATAATTTAAATACTTGAAAAAATTTGTTTTGCGGAAAAATTTGTTTCCGGATTTTTCCCGAAAAGGAGAAGAACATGGAAAGAAGAAATATTGCCATAGAAAAGAATTACTTTCGAAAAACACAAAAAGGTCTGCCAGTTAATATAAACAAAACCGCCGTTATGCTTTCTGCCCTTTCATTTTTCGGCGCGAGATGCGAGGTGTTTCCTCTGGGGAGTCTTCCCGCGTTTGCTTTGGCTGCGGCAATTTCGCCCGATATGCCGGCATTTCTGCCCTCAGCGGCATTTGTGTTCATAGGGATTTTGTCAAAAGGCTATTATGCCCAGATAAAAACAGACCTGCTCATAACCGCTGTTATCATACTTCTGCATTTTGCTTTGGGCCGCAGAAAACCCTCTGCGGTTATGTGGGCTTTGACCGGCGGAATTATCTGCGTAACGGGAAAAATATTCCTGCCTCAGATTTTCCGGCTCACGCCTGTATCCTATTTCAGCGCGGCTGCTTCCGGCGCTGGAACATTTCTCCTTGCCGTACCCTTTGGAAAGGGACTTAGATTCATCTCAAAACCCAGAAGAAAAAGAACATTTTCCAAATCCATAAGCCTGTTTGTTTTATCTGCCTTTGCCATCTGCGGACTTTCATATATACTTTCGGATGTGCCTCTTTACATAGGCGCGGCGGCAGTCCTTATACTTATGGCGTCCAGCTTCGGCGGAGCTGTAATGGGGATGTTAATGGGCATGGCTGTGGGAATTTCTCTTTCCGTCAGCGGTGTGTGTCAAAGCGAGATCTTTCCCGTAGTATCCATATTCGGACTGGTTTCAGGACTTCTGCGGGAAAAAGGAAAAGTGTTTTCAACTGTAATTTCTGCCGTAGTAGTCCTCTTTGCCGCCGCATATTACTATCCTTTGATTCTGAATTTCGCGTCGGGAGCAATTTTCGCCGCGTCCTGCGCAGTATTCCTTCTTCTTCCTCTGAAAAACTCCGTTTTGTTCAGTCTTCCTGCCGGAAATCTGAATATTCCCGAGGACGAGCATATACTGAAGGTGAAAAATCATACCACAAACCTGCTTGATTCAGCGGCTTTGGGATTTCAGCAGCTTTCCGGACTGTTCAGGGAAAAGGATAATTACCCGGAAATGAAATCGGAGCTTTCTCAGATTATGACAAGGGTCAGAAAAAGAACCTGCAAAAACTGCGGTATGTCGGCATATTGCTGGGAACGTGACAAAGAAAAAACGAAGCGGCTGTTTCTTTACGCAATGAAAATATACGAATCCAAGGGCATTGTCACTTCACGGGATTTCAATGAGATCTACTCTGATTTCTGCATTTATCCCGAGGCTTTTCTAAGGTCGGTAAACAAAGAATTTGAAATTCATGAGCGGGATTCATTCTGGCAGATGAAGCTTATGGAAAACCGATATATTCTGAAGGAAGAGCTTTCTTCATTCGCCGGAATTCTTAACGATATTTCTTCGGACATATCAAAAAACATAGAATTTCTGCCCGAATTAGAGCGGACAGCGGAAAAAAGGCTTGCATTGGAAGGATTTGAATCGGCAGAAGTATCAATTTGGGAAAATGCGGACGGAAGCAAAGGCGCATCTTTGAAAATGTCCGGATGCAGCGAACCTTTCGTATGCACTCAGAAAATTATCCCTGTTATGAATCAGGTTATGGGATGCCGTATGAGACAAAGGTCCCGTCTTTGCAGTCAAAATCACAGGAAATCATGCTTTCTTGAACTGGAATCCGTTTCCGGAATGAGGATTTTCGCTGGAGCCTGCACTTGGGGAAAGGATGAGAGCGGAGCCACGGGAGACTGCTATTCCGTCATGGATATGAGGAACAAAAAAATCCTCGCTCTCGCGGACGGAATGGGATACGGCTCTGAAGCGGGAAATGAAAGCCGGAAGGTTATGGAGCTTTTAGAGCTTTTAATCGATTCGGGTTTAAGCGAAGAGCTTTCCGTACGGCTCATAAACTCATCTCTGGTACCTCAAAACACAAAGGAAAATTTCTCCACCTTAGATGTATGTGTAATAGACAGGATTACCGGCTCCGGATATTTTCTCAAGGCCGGAGCGTCATCGGCATATATCGTTCGGGGAAACAAAATCAAGGCTGTAAAAAGCTCATCTCTGCCTATAGGAATCATCGCGGAAGCATCCTCGGAAAACATACCGATTCACGTGAAATCCGGTGATATCATAATAATGGTGACGGACGGAGTCTGGGATATTATAGAGAAAAAAGGCGGAGACTCGTGGCTTTACAGCCGGCTCAAGGAAATAAACTCCAGAAACCCTTCTTCTCTTTCGGAATACATACTGAATGAAGCGCGAGCAGATGCCGTTCCCTGCGAAACCGACGATATGACCGTGCTTTGCGCGAAGATCTGGGGCGATGCCGGTTAAAAATCATAAAATCCATATTTTGCTTTGCTCATAAGCCTTTGGGAGCTTTTCCCAAGGGCTTTTTTCATATATGTTTATATGCGTTTTTTCAGAAATTCTTTAACAAAATTTAAATTTTATTGTGTAGACAAGAATGCATAAATATTATAAAATAGGTTCAAATACGATTTATGAGGTTATAATATGAGTAAAGAAGGAAACAGTATAAAAAACATATATCTGTATGCAATAATATGCGCGGCAGCGCTTTTCCTCCTTCCCCTTGCGAGGGAGTCCGCGGAAAGCACGAGCCATATAACTGCCACAATAATACCAATTGTGCTTTTTATAATCTGTCTTCTGACCAGTGTAAAACATGGATTTTCCATTGCACTTTCCGTTATAATTCTTGTGCTTTCAATAATAAGCCTGAAGATGTACGGCTCTGATGTTCTCGGACCCCAGTCCGCCGGATATTTTCTTGTGGCTTTAGCCGGAAATATGATCGGAAACATGATCGGAAATATACTCAGGGGACAAAAAGGCGGACTTAATAACGAAATTGCCGAAAAAAGCGAAACTAACGAAGATAAAGAAATTAATGAAGACAACGAAAACCCTATGTAACGCGAGGATCTGATTTTTTTGTATAAAACAGCTTCAGAAACAATAAATAAATATAATATGCTCCAAAAGGGAGATACTATCCTTGCGGGAGCTTCCGGCGGGGCTGATTCCACAGCCCTTTTGCATTTTCTGACACGTCTTCGGGATGAGTATGGGCTGAAATTATGCGCGGTTTACGTGAACCACCGCATAAGAGGCGAAGAGGCCTATGAGGACGCCCATTTTGCGGAAGATCTCTGCAGCGCGCTCAATGTGGAATTCTTTTATGAAGAAGCTGACGTTCCCGAATTCGCAAGAGCAAACAGAATTTCCGAAGAGGAAGCCGGAAGAATGCTGCGGTACAGGATCTTCAATGAAATCCTTGAAAAAAAAGGCGGAGGCAAGATCGCTCTGGGTCATAATCTCAACGACAACGCGGAAACCGTTCTCATCCGGCTTGCGAGAGGTACGGGACCCAAAGGGCTGGAAGGAATTCCTCCCGTGAGGGACAACATAATCCGGCCGTTAATCGAATGCAGCAGAGAGCTGATTGAAAAATACTGCGCCGAAAACGATCTGGAATTCAAAACGGATTCTACAAACCTTATGGATATATATTCCAGAAACAAAATCCGGCTTGGGGTAATGCCTGTTCTCGCTGAGCTTAATCCCAATGCCGCGGAAAATATTCTCAACACAGCGAATCTTATAAAAGAGGAAAATTCTTATATTGAAAAAATGAGCGGAAAGGCTTATACTTCTTGTGTATTGAAGGATGAAGGCGAAGAAGTAGTTTCCCTTGATTTGGGAAAACTCAGGTCTTTCGATGATATTATCCTGAAGAATGTATTGAGAAAGGCCGTACTTTCGGCAAGAGGAAGCCTTAAGGATATATCTTCGGCTCATATAGATATACTTTCCGGACTTATGGCGAAAGGCACGGGGAAATCCGTTTCTCTTCCGGGAATCAGAGCAGAAATATCCTATGGAAAGTTAAATATACATCCTGCAAACGAAGAAAAAAAATCGGAACCCTTCTGCGTTCCTCTGGAGATAAACTCCACAGTCAGAATTGAAAATATACAAAAAAAGATTATATTAGAATTAAAAAATAAAAAATTCGATAAAAATGAACACAATCTATATACTAAAACCTTCAATTATGATAAAATAAAGGGTAGCCTTGAATTCCGCACACGGAAATCCGGTGATTTTATAAGGATTAAAGGCGCGGAATCCGGCAAAAGTTTAAAGAAATATTTCATTGACAGCAAAATACCCGTAAGCCAGAGGGACTCCATTCCTCTTGTGGCCTGCGGAAGCGATATTTTATGGATATGTGGCTGGCGCATTTCCGATTACTACAAAGCGGATGAAAACACTTTAAACCTACTTTTTATTACATTGGAGGATGATTCTTAACTATGAAAGAAAAGGTAGATGTATTGCTCAGCAATTCAGCTATATCCACACGTATAAACGAATTGGGCGATAAAATCAGTAAGGATTACAAAAACAAGGAAATCCAGATAATATGCATCCTTAAGGGAAGCGTTATGTTCATGTCGGATCTTTCCAAAAAAATAACCGTTCCCGTGTACTATCATTTCATGAAAGTATCCAGCTACGGTTCAGGCACAGATTCCAGCGGCGTACTTAAAGTCGAGCTGGACCTTACGGAATCCATTGAAGGCAAGCACGTTCTTATTATTGAGGACATAATCGATTCGGGAAACACTCTTTCCCTTTTGAGAAAGCTTCTCCTTAAGCGGAATCCGGCAAGCCTTAAAATATGTACTCTTCTGGATAAGCCCGATCGACGCGTCAGCAATGTCCCCGTTGATTATACGGGATTTTCCATTCCGGATAAATTCGTTGTGGGATACGGACTGGATTTCGACCAGAGATACAGAAATCTTGATTATGTTGGGGTAGTCTCATTCGAAGAGGATGAGGAAGAACCCTTTCAATAAATCCTTAAAAAAGACTATATAAAGGAGGTATCTTTAATTGAAAAAATACTGGCGAAGTATAATTATATATATAGTCATTTTTGCCGCAATCGCCATTGCTCTTTCATTTTCCAATATGGGATTCACCAACAGGGATGATTCAATCCAGACGGACTATACATACACCGAGCTTATCTCCAAACTTGAGAATAATGAGGTTACACGTATAGAAATCCAGAGCAGCTCGGACACCGTAAACTACGGTACCGCAAAGGCTGTGCTGACTTCGGGAAATGTGGTTTCAGCCAACATCCCCAGCCTGTCATCCTTTATGGACACTGTAAATGAGCAGATAATCGAAAACGATTTAAAGGTTTCCATACCCGATAATACAAGCTCAAGCATATTATCAACCATTATCCCTACAATCGTGGGAATGATAATTGCCATACTCATATTCACATTCATACTCCAGAGAATGCAGACCGGAGCCGGAAAAATGAATTCATTCGGCAAAAGCAAAGCAAGAGTCAATGTGGATGAGGCAAACCGGGTTACATTTTTGGATGTTGCCGGATGCGACGAGGAAAAAGGAGAGCTTGTTGAGCTTGTGGAATTCCTGAAGGATTCCAGAAAGTTCACTCAGCTGGGCGCAAGAATCCCCAAAGGCGTTCTTCTTGTAGGCCCTCCAGGCACAGGTAAAACATTACTGGCGAAAGCTGTTGCCGGGGAAGCGGGAGTACCTTTCTTCTCAATCTCAGGTTCCGATTTCGTTGAGATGTTCGTCGGCGTCGGAGCTTCCAGAGTAAGAGACCTTTTCGACCAGGCAAAGAAAAACTCACCCTGTATCGTATTCATCGATGAAATCGACGCTGTAGGCCGCCGCAGAGGTACCGGCTTAGGCGGAGGACATGATGAAAGAGAACAGACATTAAACCAGCTCCTTGTTGAGATGGACGGTTTCGGAGCAAACACAGGAGTTATCGTTATAGCGGCTACAAACCGCGCGGACATACTGGATCCCGCTATTCTGAGACCCGGACGTTTCGACAGACAGGTTTATGTGGGCCGTCCCGATGTTAAGGGAAGAGAAGCAATCCTGAAGGTTCATTCAAAAGGAAAACCTTTCTCGGACCAGGTAGACCTGAAAACCGTTGCAAAGCTTACAGCCGGATTCACCGGAGCCGATCTGGAAAACCTTCTTAACGAAGCCGCTCTTCTCGCGGCAAGAGAAGGCAAGAAATTCATCGATATGGAAGAAATCCAGAAAGCTTTCATCAAAGTCGGCGTAGGCACGGAAAAGAAAACAAGAGTTATTTCCCAGAAGGAAAAACTCATTACTGCATACCACGAATCAGGCCACGCTATACTTTTCGAGGTATTAAGCGAGCTTGACCCTGTTCACAGCATTTCAATCATCCCTACGGGTATGGCAGGCGGATATACAATGCCTCTTCCCGGCGAGGATAAGGTTTACGTTACAAAACGCGAAATGGAACAGACGATTACAAGTCTTTTAGGCGGAAGAGCCGCTGAGTTCATTGTGCTGAAAGATATTTCCACAGGAGCATCCAACGACATCGAAAGAGCCACTGCTACAGCCAGAAATATGGTTACACGCTATGGCATGAGCGATGCTTTGGGTCCTATCCAGTTCGGCAAGAACACAGACGAAGTATTCTTAGGCCATGACCTTGGCCACGCCAAAGAATACAGCGAAGAAACTTCCGTGATCATTGACAGAGAAGTAAAACGCATTATCGAAACAGCTTACAATGAAGCTATATCAATTCTTAAAGAGCATATAGATATTCTTCACCGCTCCGCGAAAGCCCTTATCGAAAAGGAAAAGCTCACGGGCGAAGAATTCAGAAGACTCTTCAGAAACGAAGAAGAGACACCTTTACTGGACGGAGAAACTGTCGGAGATACTATTTAATTATACGGGAAGGAGTAAATTTATGGAAATTAATGTACCTGTAGGAATGACCTACACAATCGAAAGAACTGTTGACGAAGCCGCTTGCACCGGTCATCTCGGCGGAGGCGGAAAAGGCTTTGTATACGCTACACCCATTATGGTTGGCTGGATGGAGGAAGCTTCTTATACAGCAATAAGACCGGCTTTACCCGAAGGATATGATTCCGTAGGCACAAACCTTCATATATTCCATAACGCTCCCACTCCTTTAGGAATGAAAGTTAAGGTTGTATCTGAGGTTATTGAGTCCAAAGGCAAACTCCTCAATTTCAAAGTTGAAGCTTTTGACGAAAGAGGAAAAATCGCCGAAGGAACCCACGGCAGAGCTGTTGTAGAGGTTGACAAATTCCTCGAAATGGTAAATAATAAATAAATCAAAATCATAAATACGAAAAATCATATGATTGCCCCATTCCCTTTGGCGGATTTCGGGGCATTTATATATTTTACATAAAGGAGGACAACAAATGGTAAACTTAAAAGGACGCTGCTTTCTGACATTAAAGGATTACTCAAAAGAAGAAATCGAATATCTGGTAGATTTGGCTATCGACCTTAAAAATAAAAAGAAAAACGGTATTTTCGAAAGACATCTTGAGCACAAGAACATCGCTCTTATCTTCGAGAAACCTTCCACAAGGACCCGCTGTTCGTTCACGATCGGATGTATCGACGAAGGCGCTCACCCCGAATACCTCGGCATAGACGACATCCAGCTGGGACACAAGGAAACAGTTCAGGATACGGCTCGTGTTCTGGGAAGATTTTTCGATGGAATCGAGTTCAGAGGATTCTCACAGAAAACCGTTGAGGCTCTTGCCGAATACAGCGGTGTGCCCGTATGGAACGGACTTACGGACGAGGACCATCCCACTCAGATACTGGCGGATTTCATGACTATAAAAGAGCATTTCGGAACATCGGAAAACAAGAAACTGGTTTATCTGGGCGACGGCAGAAACAATATGGCAAACGCTCTTATGATCGGATGCTCAAAAATGGGCATCGACTTTACAATCGGCTCTCCCGCATACCTTTTCCCCACACAGGAAATCATTGATACCTGCGCTGAATTCGCAAAGAAAAGCGGAAGCAAGATTGAAATCACAGAAGACCCTTATGAAGCAGTCAAAGGCGCTGACATAATTTACACCGACGTATGGGTTTCCATGGGTGAAGAAGCTAAAAGCGCCGAAAGAATGGCTATTTTAAGACCTTATCAGGTAAATGACGACATTATGGCGGCTACCGGCAAGGACACGACCATATTCCTTCACTGTCTTCCCGCTGTACGCGGAAACGAGGTTACCAACGAGGTTATTGAAGGACCTCAGTCACTTGTATTCGATGAGGCCGAGAACAGAATGCACACTATAAAGGCTGTTATGGTGGCAACAGCCGGAAATTAAGGAGTTTTTATGGAAAACAGATTATTGGCGGCGGCTTCCTACGAGAACCGGAAGTTTTACATAGCTCCTGAATTTTCGGGGATGCCGGACCAGATAAAGGACGAGGTTAAAATAATATGCGTTCTTGGCGCGGAAAGGCTTGCCTGTGATTTTATAATGGAGTTTTCTCCGGAAGGAGACATTGTTTTCAAGATAATTCAGCCCGAAGGCGTAATTGATTTTGATGATATTGGCGCGGAGCTGGAGATAAAGCGCGTTCAGCGCGAAAAAAAAGAGCTCCTCAAATCCCTGAAGCTCTGGTACCTTATTTATTTTACCGAAGAAGGCGAAGAGATTAAAAAGGAAATGGGATTTTAAGAAAAATACAGTAAAATTAAAGGCCTCGGCATATTTAGTCCGAGACCTTTTTGGTTTTTAATAAAACTTTTTTATTCGTTTATCAACTCAACTATCCAATTTATCCAACTACTAACTGTAGATGCTCTACGTCTAAAAGTTTCTTCACTATGTATATTATAAAGATTTGAGGATTGCATAATTTTAACAATAGTATCTTTTTCTGGCATAGTTCCATTTTCAAAAACCAAACAGAGAACTTCATTAAAAACCTTGTGGGAGATTATTTCTCTGCAATAAGATAATTGTCTATCCTTAAAACCCATTTTGAGTATTCTTTTACCTTTATCACTAATCTTATATACCGGTACATTGCCATCTTTACGTTTTTCTAACAATCCCAAATACTTCGCAGCATCCGTATAATAATTAGTTTGCCTAGCATCAAAAGCATATTCTTCAGTTACTTCATCTCTACTTAACTCTTTTTCATTTAATAATTCACATAAATTTATCACTCTTTCAAATTTATCTGCCTGTGGAAAAGATATTTTCGGTTCTTGTATTATTTTAGTATTATCTAAAACTTGTTGTATATCATTTGAAGTTATTTTTGTATCTTCGATAGAATAATTCTTTTGTTTAATTAGCTTCAATGAACTATAATTGTACTCGTCTTCAAACATATATTCATACATCCTATAAATCCCATTTGAGTATATTAAAAAAACTGACTTAACAGGTTTATCCACACGTTTATTCCAAACTCTAAAAGGATAATACAATTGTCTAATTAAAAAATCATCAGATAAATCATTTTTAGCCTCAAACAGCGTTAAATATGTTACACCTTCATATGCACCGTCAATTTCTATTTGCGAATTATTAACATCAACCCGCATTGTATTTTTACTTTCAGTATCCTGTATATTAAAATCAAATTTCCCTGAGCCCATTCTTCCCGACACTGTAGCAATTATTTTATCATCTTCTATAAAATCTGCAATAATGCCTGAGGCAAGTGCACAATTCAATGCTATAGCCTCGCTAGGTATACTACCAAAATCTAAACTTTGAATATAATCCGGAGGAGTGCACTTAATAATTTTTGAATCAAATTCTTCAAACTTATGATATGCATCAAAATGTGCTATCAAGTAATCGCCACGAGTTATAGGTAAAATAGCCAAATTGTTCTCTGAAAACAATTTAGGAAGATTCACTGTATGATCAAATTTGACCATTAGCCGCGGTTCTCTAAACTCTTTTATCTGTGTTGCAGATATTTTAAAATATCCATTTTTTTCAATCTGTTCCAATATTTTATACTTATCAAAAAGTTTTTCCCACGCTTTATCATTTTTGCTAAATTTACTCATAATTTCTCACCAATACTTCATCTACGTCACCACGTTTACTAGCTATTGAATTAACGAATCTTTTTGCACTTACAATAGTTATATTATAATCAGAATATAAATCTTTAATAAAATCTGTCGCAGAATTAGAAAGCATAAATTTGATTTTTCGTTTATTTAAGTCATCACAACACTCTTTTAAACGAATTTGATCGTCTTTCGTAAAACCACCTTTTGAATATCCCGTAAAGCTAGATGTTTCAGATACTGGATCGTACGGAGGATCTAAATAAACAAAAGTACCTTTTTTCAAATCTTTTAATACTTTTTCATAATCTACTGAAGAAAAGTGTATTTCCGAATTATTAAAATACAAACTAACTGCTTTCAATACCGGCTCATTAACTATATTCGGATTCCGATAACCGCCAAATGGAGCATTAAATTCTCCTGCATTATTTACTCTATACAGACCATTGTAACAAGTCTTGTTTAGATATATAGTCCTAGCAGCCTTTTCTATATCTGTAAGTAACGCATACTTTTCTTTATTCCTGTCCCAGTCCCTAATCTCATAAAAATATTCTGATTCATTCTTGTGTTTTTTTAATTCTTCTATTAACTCCTCAACGTTATTTTGTATCACTTTGTAAACACGTATTAATTCATCGTTAATATCATTAACATAGGCCACCTTTGGCTGTAAATGAAATAACAAGGCTCCGCCACCTACAAAAGGCTCACAATATGATGTTATTTTTTTTGGCAAAAGCGGGGTCAATACATCTACTAATTGTCTTTTCCCTCCAACCCATTTTACAACTGGCTGAACCAATTTATTTTTCCTCATAATAAATGTAGCTCCTTTCAACTTTTGCAACTAAACAAAAAGAGAGACGATAAACATCATCTCTCAATAATAATTATTATAACAGATATTTCGAGATAATCCTAATATACTCCTGCAAATATTGTACAACTTATTTTGCCTATTATATCACATAGCTATAAATAAATCATCATTTTTATAACCCTTGTAATATGATAATTATTATAAAGCAGTTTTTATAAGGATTCATCTTTCTAATATCAATTTTTATTATTCATTTTCTTCCGTTTGCTGTACTCTGTTCTCATTTTCTACATAAACTACACCCTGTACTGCGGAAATGTTTTCTGTCTCGAAAGCAACCGCTTGCACCTTCTTATTTACGCCGTAAATCGAGCCTTTTATTTCCATTGCCTCTGCGTCGGAGCCCTTATAGCGCATTATGTAGGTCTCCTCATCAAGAGAATACGGAAGCGGCGATTTGAAAATAATCTTAACATCAACAGACGCTTTAGCCGCGATTATCTTATCGTCTTTCTTGATTTCCACCCTGAAAAGCTTTGCTTTAAGCTGTGCGTTTTCATCTTCGGGAATTTCAATCAGTCCTTCAGGCGATATCATATAACCATCATATGCGGAGCTTTCCTCGTCCACAGGGATTAATGTAAATTCCGCGCCTTCGGGAATTCCCGCGTAGTCTTCATAGGATATGTTTACGAAATATTCATCGGTTTTGAGCATTACACTGCCCGCTTCTATCTTTAATTCGGGTATTTCCGGGACTTCCTCCAAAGACTCGGGACCATAAAACTCGCCGAATCCAAGAATACGGTGGTCTCTCTCGATATAGAGCCTTCTGGAAACCATATCGCTGGTATTTCCCTCAATGGTCAGTATATAACCTTTTTCAACCTTTTCTACGATACCGATATGATCCGCAATTCCGTCATTTTCACGGTTATCAAAGAAAATCAGGTCTCCGGGTTTTAACTCAAAGGGATTTTCCTCATCAAAAAGCTCTCCTGCTTTATGATATCTGCCTTCCGCTATGAGTTTGTTTTTCCACTCCTCACAACTGGAGCTTACAGTCATAACATCATTGCCGGAATAGTGCAGACAAAAAGCAACGAACATAGCGCACCAGTCGCCGTAAGTATCGCCGTACCAGTCGCCGTATCTGGTGTAGCCCTTATTCCGCTCTTCTTCCTCGAAAACTTCGAAATTCAGGACGCTTTCCGTGTATCCAAGCTGGGTTATAGCCGCTTTTATGAGGTTTTCACGGTAATCATCGCCGTATTCAACGCCTAAAATCGCTCTGCTCCATACCGCCGCAGACTCAAGATCAGCTTCTGGGTCTGATTCCAGTTCTTCTTCATCTTCCTCGCCTTCTTCGGCGTCTTCGGCGTCTTCGGATTCGTCCTCACCGGCGTTTTCTTCGTCAGCCAGAGCATCCTCTTCATCAAGCTTTTCTTCAGAAGCATCTTCGGGAACAGGCTCTTCCGCATTTACAGAATCCTCATTTGCCGCATTTGAATCCGCATCAGTCTGAACCGCATCATCCGTATGCGCAGCGGTTTCCTCCGCCTGAGCAGCTTCTCCCTCCTGGGCCACCCACTCTTCCTCAGATTTTGCATCTTCCGGTTTCTTGAGTTTTTCGACCACAGCATCAGCTTCCACCTCTTCAGCTATAGTGGAAACAGGCGCAGC
>JAFWDD010000028.1 GCA_017534115.1 Bacillota bacterium
CACCAGAATGTCTCCCTGTCCGAAAGCAAGACGCTCATTCATGCAGAGAAAGAAAAGTCCCACGACTGCGACAGCCACGCAGATCCACTTTTTGACGGGCATTTTCCTTTTGAGGAATATCCCGATAATAGGTACAAAGAGGATGTATAAAGCTGTTATAAATCCGGCTTTTCCCACTGTTGTATACATTATTCCGTTCTGCTGCAGGGCGGAAGCCGTAAAAAGGACTGCTCCGCACAGCATTCCGTATTTAATAAGTCTTTTGTATTCTTCTGCGGGAAGCTTTTCATATGTGCCGTTTCTTTTCTTTTTTGAATCCGTTATTTTTATTGTAATTACAAGGACAAGAGCCCCTAAAAGAGTTCTTGTCGCCTGATATGTAAAGGGTCCTACATAGTCCATGCCGGCGCTTTGCGCCACAAAAGCGCAGCCCCATATAAGGGCTGTCAGAAGCAGGAGAAAAGGTCCTTTTCTTTTATTGCCGCTCATCATAACACCTGTAAAGATTTTGTAAATTTCGGCATTTTCCGGTTTTTTATTACGTCTTTGCCAATGCCTATATAATACCACTTAAAGAAGTCTGTGTCGAATAAAAATTTAATAAATACGGGTTCACAGGTAGAATTACAGCGGTCGGCATTGGACGTTAAGAATTTCTTTTTTGTGAATATATCAGAATTATTTATGCCATACAGATAAAAATAACCATAACATATATAAATTTATTGTTAAGATTGTATGCTGATTCATATATCATATTGATTTTTTGCATTTTATATAGTAATATTACATTAGAGGTAGTGTACTTAAATGGGATAATTATACTTAATATATAAAACGAGTCACATAGGGCCATGGAAAAGGGTGATTTGTATGAGTAATGAAAATATAATAAGTATGTTAAAATCAGATGAAATGATAAGCAAGTACAAAGATGACGAGACCTTTAAGAAAAATCTTCTTGATTTTAAAATACCTTACAGGGAAAAACTAAACCTTCCCGATTATATCACGATGGGTATGGAAATAGAAAACAATGCTATCAAGTATTGGGCGGCCCGTAAATTCAAAAAGGTTTTTCATCCATGGAAGGTAACCTTTGACGCGTCCATTCCCAACGGCTGTGAGATTATATCTCCCGTTTTGAAGGATGATGCCGAAACATGGGACGGCTTAAAAAGAGTATGCAGACTTTTGAAGGAAAAAAACACTTCGTTTGATATGAATCCCGGCGGAGGACATATTCATATAGGAGCCCAGGTTTTCAAAAACGGGTTTGAGTCCATATTAAACTTTATAAAGTTGTGGAGCATTTATGAGGATGTTCTTGTTGAATTTACAAGAGGTGTATATACAAAGGACAGGCCCAGCCAGAAACATTACGCAGGCAGCTCCCGCAAAAGAATCGATTATGTAATTGATGTTGCCGATAAATATGATGTGGGCATCGACATAATGGCATATGTTTCCAGAAAATATGCGTTGAATTTCTCAAATTTAAAGGATTTCGATTTAGGCAAAAAAAATACTGTGGAAATAAGATGCCCCAACGGTACGATAGAGGAGATTGTATGGTAGAATAACGCGAATTTTGTGGCAAAATTCGTGGATTTTCCCAACAAAGACAGGTTTGACGCTGAGGCCATAGACAGAAGATATCGTCAAAAGGATTACGCTCAGGGATTTGGAGGAGCCTGCGAGCTTGCGGACTTGATTTTTGATGATGTATTCGATAAAATCTGCTTCCTGAGACAGTATATCAAAAGCGATAATGACAGCGAGGAATTCGGCCCCAGAGAGATTTTCTATGAAACCGATGACGATGACCTGCAGATGGTAATATAAATAAAAAACTAATGACCGGAGATGTTGAATTTCCGGTCTTTTTTACGTTTTAGGGACAGACTTCTGCATAATTTCCATCCTCGTATTTATATATCTTATGAATTTTGATTCTACTGAAAAGAGAATTCCTTATGCAAAAATCCAGATCCTGTAATTCTATTGAAATTCCGCAGGAAGACGTAATCTGCCGCGGGGTTGGACGGATGGTTATCTTTATTGACTGAGACAGTATTTTTTCAGCGCTTATAGCATCATGAGTCGATACAAAAGTAATGAGAAACCTGTTTTCCATGAACATTCACCTCATAAAAAAGTAATTGCATTATACATTAATATCTGAATATTATCAACAAAAAATATCTCAAAACTTTACTTTTGGGAGAAAATCTGATATTCTCAGAAAAAGAGCTTATTTCAGGCAGGAATCGAGGAAAAAACATGATATATTTTGATAACGCGGCCACATCCTTTCCCAAAGCTCCCGGCACAGGGAAGGCGGTCTGCGATTTTCTGGAAAACGCGTCCGTAAACACAAACAGAGGTGCGTATAAAATGGCATATGACGCGGACAGGCTTGTTTTTGACACAAGGACAAAGCTTGCCCGTCTTTTGGGCTGCGGTGATTCGGAAAGAGTGATTTTCACGTCAGGAGTAACGGCTTCCCTGAATCTTTTCCTCATGGGAGGATTTTTCGGAGAAGGGGATCATATAATCATAAGCTCAATGGAGCACCACGCTGTAACCAGACCCGTTTTGCAGCTCCAAAAGAAGGGTGTTTCCGTGTCTGTCGCATGTGCCGGCAAAAACGGTATTCTGCGGCCTGAAGAAGTTGAAAAATACATTTGTTCGCAGACAAAAGCAATCATCATAAACCATGCTTCAAATGTATGCGGACGCATTGCGCCCATAGCCGAAATAGGGGATATTGCGAAAAAAAATGACTTGATTTTTGCCGTGGATTCGGCTCAGTCCGCAGGAGTGATACCTGTCAGCGCAGAAGAAATGGGCATAGATTTCCTTGCTTTTTCAGGACATAAGGGGCTTTTGGGCCCTCAGGGAATCGGCGGCTTTGTTATTTCCGAAAGGCTGTCAAAAATTCTTCCGCCTTTTACACTGGGCGGTACGGGAAGTCTTTCTGATTCATTCGAAATGCCCGATTTTCTCCCTGACAAATACGAAGGAGGAACACTGAATCTTCCCGGAATCGCGGGACTTTCTCATTCTCTGGATTTTATAAATGAAATTGGTATTGAAAATATCCGCCAAAAGGAAATCGCTCTTACAGATTACCTTCTGGAAGGACTGAAATCTATTCCCGAAGCCAGAGTGACCGGCGGTACGGAAGGCGAAAGACTTTCTGTAATATCTCTGGACTTTCCGGGCCGTGACAATTCGGAGATTTCCTTTCTTCTGGATAATAAATCCGGCATAATGACCAGAGTAGGACTCCACTGCGCGCCGCTGGCTCATAAAACTCTCGGCACATTTCCCAAGGGCACTCTGAGAGTTTCCTTTGGATATTTCAATACATTTGAAGAGGTAGATATTTTTTTGAAAGCGTTAAAAAAGCTTGTCTGAAAGGATAGATTTATGTTGGGAAGCATATCTGATTTTTTTGCCGTATGGATGTGGCTCGTCCTGATCATACTTATAATCGGAGCGGGTATCGCGGCGGCGGTAAAAGTTCATTCCGTCACAAAGGAAAGAATATACGAAAACTCCGTAAACAGCTATCTGAGCGGAACAAAAAAAAGAACTCCGAAAATATCGGGGAAATATAAAAATATGGACGGTTATACCTATGAAAACCACGTTGCCAAAAGACTTCGTTCCATAGGCTACCGTGACGTTAAAATAACGAAAAAAAGCGGTGATTTCGGCGCTGACATTCTTGCTAAGGACTGGAAGGGCTCAAAAATATGCTTCCAGTGCAAAAGATATAACGGTCCCGTAGGGGTGAAAGCCGTTCAGGAGGCTATATCCGCAAAGACATATTATAAATGCTCAAAGGCGGCCGTTATAACTCCGTCGGTTTTTACAGAAGGCGCGAAAAAGCTTGCCGAAACTTCTGATGTAAAGCTCTACGAATGCTTTAAATAACGGCATTTTCATCATATAAAGAATTATTATACATAATATCAATAATAAGTATTTTACCCTTGCAAACGTTTCATATTATAATTTATTTGCTAATATAATGACCAAAATTTTTTATAATATTTTTAAATTGGAGAGGAGTTTTAAAAGTGGAAGAAAGATTGATCGGAACCGTTTCCAGAGGTGTGCGTGCTCCTATTATCCGTCAGGGAGACAACATTGTTGAAATAGTCGCAGACAGCGTTCTCAAGGCAGCTGCAAGCGAAAATATAGAGATAAGAGACAGAGACATTATTGCTGTAACAGAGGCAGTAGTGGCAAGAGCTCAGGGTAATTACGCTACGATTCATCAGATCGCAGAGGATATCAAAGCAAAATATCCCGATGGCACAATCGGAGTTATTTTCCCTATTTTAAGCCGTAACCGTTTTGCTATGTGCCTTAAGGGAATAGCATCCGGCGCAAAAAAGATTATCCTTATGCTCAGCTATCCTTCAGATGAGGTAGGAAATCACCTTGTTGATCTGGACGCACTTGATGCGGCAGGAGTAAACCCCTGGACAGATATTCTTTCTGAAGAAAAATACCGTGAGCTTTTTGGATACGGTGTTCACAGATTCACAGGCGTTGACTACATCGAATACTACAAAGAGCTTATCACAAGCTGCGGCGCAGAGGTTCAGGTGGTTTTCGCCAACGACTGCAGAACAATCCTTGATTATACAAAGAACGTTCTTAACTGCGATATTCATACAAGAGCAAGAACAAAACGTCTTCTCAAAGCAGCAGGCGCTGAAATAGTTTTCGGACTTGACGATATTCTTACAGCATCTGTTGACGGAAGCGGATTCAATGAAAATTACGGTCTTTTAGGCTCAAACAAAGCAACAGAGGAATCCGTAAAATTATTCCCCAGAGATTGTCAGCCCGTAGTTGAAGGCATCCAGAAGATCATCAGCGACGCTACAGGCAAAAAGGTTGAGGTTATGATTTACGGCGACGGCGCTTTCAAGGATCCCGTCGGAAAGATCTGGGAGCTTGCAGACCCCGTTGTTTCTCCCGCATACACAGCAGGTCTTGAAGGCCAGCCCAACGAAGTTAAGCTGAAATATTTAGCAGACAATGATTTTGCTCATCTTTCCGGAGAAGAGCTTAAAATGGCTATTTCAGACTACATCAGACATAAAGACGCAGACCTTGTGGGCAATATGGTTTCCGAAGGAACAACACCCAGAAGACTTACAGACCTTATCGGTTCTTTATGTGACCTGACAAGCGGCAGCGGAGACAAAGGAACTCCTATTATCCTTATTCAGGGATATTTCGATAACTATACAAATAAATAATTGCGAATATGCGGCGGTGCGGAATTATTTTCTGTACCGCTTTTTTATTTTTCCGTGCAGATTTTGACATTAAAGCCTAATCTGACATTTTTCATAAAAATCCACTTGACAATAGTTTGAGTTCGGTATAAAGTTAAATACATAAAAAGACGTTGACGGAAACAGTAGTCTTTTCGGAAAATAAATGTCAAAGCGAGCCGGAGGCGGTGAAAGTCCGGTACATATAAGAAAAGATGAATATCATTCCCGAGTTGCAGGCTGAACCCTTAGGGCGGTAAGCTTTTGCCGGCTTTTCACCGTTAAAAGAAACTCGTATGTTAGTATGTAGTAATAGGTGGTATAACGTGTGTAGAATTGCGCTCGTCCTTTTTACGGGACGGGTTTTTTTTAGCCCAAAATCGTGTGATGCCGCCTGAATTGAAAAGGAGAACGAAATGAAGAATATTACTGAAATACGCTGGCACGGCAGAGGAGGACAGGGAGCCAAAACGGCAAGTCTCCTGTTGGCGGACGCGGCTTTTATGGCAGGTAAATACGTGCAGTCCTTCCCGGAATACGGACCGGAGCGTTCCGGAGCGCCTATAACGGCGTATAATCGTATTTCCGACGAACGCTGTACGGTTCATTCAAATATTTATAATCCGGATTATGTGGTTGTGGTGGACGAAACCCTTCTTGAAAGCGTGGATGTTACCGCGGGACTTAATCCTGAAGGCGCGATTATTATAAATTCGGCAAAAAACGCTTCCGAGCTGAAGCCTCTTCTTAAAGGATACACAGGAAAGGTATTCACGGTAGACGCCGGAAGCATATCCAGAAAAAATCTTGGCGCCTATTTCCCCAATACCCCTATGCTTGCGGCGATAGTAGCTGTCAGCAAATGTGTGGAGCCGGAAACATTCATGAAGGATATGGAAGAATCCTATAAACATAAATTCGCGTCCAAACCCTATGTAGTTCAGGGAAATCTGGACTGTCTTTCCCAGGCGATGAAGGAGGTTAAGGAGTAATGAGTAAAAAAGCTTCTGAAATAAACGAAAATATTCTGTGGCAGGATATGACCACAGGCTGCGAGATATATGAAGGAGGAACCTCCAGATTAACAAAAACGGGAGAATGGAGATCAAAAATACCCGTTTGGGATCCATCCAAATGCAAGCAGTGTCTTCTCTGCACGCCATTCTGTCCCGATTCGGCAATTCCCGTCAACAAGGGCCAGAGAAGCGATTTCGATTTCGATTACTGCAAGGGATGTGGAATCTGCTATAAAGTGTGTCCTTTCGGAGCTATAGACTGGAAGGAGGTAATGTAAATGAGTATTCGCGACAGACTTTCGGGAAATGAAGCCATAGCAACAGCCATGCGCCAGATAAATCCCGATGTATTCGCTATGTTCCCCATTACGCCTTCCACAGAGATACCCCAGTATTTTGCCCAGTACGTGGCAGACGGAAGGGTAGATACTGAATTTGTGTGCGTAGAAAGCGAGCATTCATCCATGTCAGCCTGCGTTGGAGCAGAGGCCGCGGGAGCCAGAGCCATCACAGCGACCAGCTCGGCAGGACTTGCCTTTATGAGCGAAATGCTTTTTGTAGCGGCGTCCGCAAGACTTCCAATCGTTCTTGCGGTGGCATGCAGAGCTCTTACGGGCCCCATCAATATAAACCACGACTATTCCGATTCAATGGCTGTCCGCGATTCGGGATTCATTCAGATATATGCCGAAAACAATCAGGAAGCCTATGATAATTATCTTCAGGCCCACAGGATCGGCGAAACAGCGGACGTCCGTCTTCCTGTTATGATTTGCGAGGACGGATTCATAACATCCCATGCTCTTGAGAATATAGAGCTTGAAACAGATCAGGATGTAAAGGATTTCGTAGGAGAATATACTCCCGAAAACTATCTCCTCAAGGCAGAAAATCCTCTCGCGGTAGGCCCTTACGGCGTGTCGGGATACTACATGGAAGCAAGGGTTGCCCAGGCAGAGGCAATGAAAAACGCCAAAAGAGCGATTCTTGATGTAGCCGCTGATTTCGAGAAAAAATTCGGCCGTAAATACGGCTTTTTCGAGGAATACAAAATGGAAGACGCGGAACTGGTAATGATCCTCATGGGTTCATCGGCAGGCACAGGAAAAGCCGCAGTGGACGAGCTGAGAGAGCAGGGAATCAAAGCCGGACTTATCAAAGTCAGAGTTTTCAGACCTTTTCCCGGTGAGGAGCTTGCCGAAGCTCTGAAAAACGCCAAAGCAGTGGCGGTAATGGATAAAAGCGAAGGCTTCAGCGCCTGCGGAGGACCTCTCTTCGCGGATACTGCCGGAGCCTGCATAAATATGGAAAACAGACCTAAAATGATAGATATAGTATACGGTCTTGGCGGACGTGATTTTACAATGGACCAGGCAAAAAGAGTCTACGCGCGCCTTGCAAAAATCGTCGAAACAGGCGAGGTAGGACCTGTATACACCCATATGGGACAGAGAGATAAGAGAAAAGAGGTGCAGTGAGTATGTCTTATAATCTTAAAGAGCAAATGAGCAAACCAGAACGTTTCGCTCCTGGGCACCGTCTGTGCGCAGGCTGCGGAGCAGGCATCGTCTGCAGAGCCATGATGAGAGCTGTGGATCCCGAGGATAAGGCTGTTATCTGCAACGCTACTTCATGTCTTGAGGTTTCATCTTTTCAGTATCCCTATACCGCATGGGAAGATTCCTATATTCATACAGCATTTGAAAACGCGGCCGCGACGGCATCAGGCGTAGAATCGGCAATGAAAGCCATGAAGCGCAGAGGAAAGCTGAAAGGCAATTTCAAGGTTATAGCCATCGGCGGAGACGGCGGCACATATGACATTGGTTTCCAGTCACTTTCGGGTGCGTTGGAAAGAGGCCATGATTTCACTTATTTCTGCTATGACAACGAGGCCTACATGAACACAGGAACACAGCGTTCTTCCGCAACGCCTATGTTTGCCAGCGCCACAACGACTCCCGCGGGAATCGAATCCGTCGGCAAAAAGCAGACCCAGAAGGATATTACGACAATCGCCGTTGCCCACGGAGTGCCTTATGTGGCTCAGACAACACTTTTGGGAACATTCAAAGACTTCCACCAGAAGGCAAGAAAGGCCATATACACGGAAGGTCCCGCTTTTGTAAATGTTCTTTCGCCTTGTCCCAGAGGCTGGCAGTATCCTGCGGAGCTTCTTCCGGAGATATGCAAAATGGCGGTGGAGACCTGCTTCTGGCCTATGTACGAGGTTGAAAACGGAGAATACCTTCTCACATATATGCCCAAAAAGAAACGCCCCATAGAGGACTTCATGCGTCTTCAGGGAAGATTTGCCCACTGTTTCAAGCCGGGCAACGAGTGGACCATTGAAGCCGCCCAGAAATTTGTGGACGACAGATGGGAAGCGCTTCTTAAAAAGTGCAGATAAAATCAGATACAAATAAAAAGCTTCCGATTGATTTCGGAGGCTTTTTTGCTTTTTGGATAAAAGAACTCCCCTTCGAAACAAATCGAAAGGGAGTATTAAAGACTTAGCTGTAGTTTTCTTATATATTAAAGAACCCTTCAAAATCCTCTTTGATGCTTCTTGAGGTATCGTCTCCGGCTCTTCCCGAAATGATCCAGGGCGCAGGCTGAACATCAAATGTATTTTTGGAAGAAAGATTTGCCACAGTGATTTGAATCGTGTCCACCTCGTTAAATCCGATTTCTCTGCAGAATTCGGGAGTGGAAGCCGCCGCGGTCAGGTCCAGAGTGTAAATAACGAATTCCATGTTGGGATTGAGAGTGAGAAGAAATTTCATTTCCTGCTCCATAGTGGCCGAAGCCACAAGCATTGTAACATCGGGAATAGGAAGTCCTTTCATTGTCTCCTCGTCCACATGGTCGATTATCTCAATGTTATTAAGCCCGAAATGATGAACATTGTCCTCAAGAGTTCGCCTGTCTCTTGCATTGTATTCAACGGCAATTACCGTTCCTTCGGATGCCAGAATAGCCGATTCCACGGCAATACTTTCGCCTGAAATAACGCATATGTTTTTCTGCGGATGTATGTGCATTTTGCTTAAAAGCACCGCGCGTATTTCGGAGCCCACATAACGAACAGAGCCAGGTGTGAAGGACTGGTTGTCCATGCCAAATTTAAATGTACTTCTGGCATGAGGATTTAAAATCAGCATTCCCGCAGAAGCATTGATTCCTCTGTCCATCATGTCGTAGACCTTGTTCTCCTTAATAGGTCCCGAAGGGTCTGAGCCTTCGTTGTAAATAACGGTGCATTCGCCAAGGCCGGCGTTGAACATCCTGTAAAATATGTCGGGATGTCCCGCTTCTGTGAAAACAAGGACAGTACTGTGAGATTCTATTGTCGGGATGAGATTTTTGTTTTTTCTTGTAATATCTAAAATTTTTACCCTTTCCAGGTCAACCTTCGTGTTATCGGAAAAATACTGAAGCCACGAAAGAATATTGCTGTTTGTAAAAAGATTGTTTTCCATAAAAAATGCTCCTTTCCGTAAAACGCATTTATATTATATATAATAGCATATTCAGCATCATATTGCATTATAAAATTGAAATAATAGTAATGGAAGAAGCCGGAATTATCAAACCGTTTTCCAGTATAATTTTGAGTCGGAGATCTGGAATGTCAGTATGCCCTCATCCTTCAGATAGGACAGATAGGAGCGGATGGTGCTTCCCACAAGCACATACTGATTTACATCCATAACCAAATCAAAATGCTGGAAAATTTTTTGTAATATATCCTCAAAAATAATGGGTTCCGCACAGATATCCTTTATTTTTTTAATGATTTCCATAATCTTGTTCCTGTTTATTTCTGCCAGAGGAGAAATATCCTCTGTTGCCTCTGCATGGGAAGGAACGAAAATATCGGCCTTCATCTCTTTTATTTTATCCAGAGTATTCAGATATTCCCGCACGTCGTAAATAAAGAATATGTGATATTTTTTGACTATATTTTCACCGAAAAGGCAGTCTGCTAAAAATACAACATTGTCGGGAGTGCGTACTCCGACCATGTCGAAGAAATGCCCGGGCAGGGGAATTATCTCAAATCCTTCGGGGAATTCAGGGTCTTCAAAATCAGAGCATTTGCTGGGAACGGCCATGAGGAACTTGTTCCTAAGCTCTTTGAAGGGGTATCCGCCGTACAAAAACGAAGGCTCCATAATGGGTTTTTCGGTGAAAAGCTTTTCAACGCCCGCAGAAAACACCTTGCATTCAGTGCGTTTCTGAACAAATTCGTTGCCGCCTATATGGTCCGCGTTGGAGTGGGTGTTTATGATATATTTCACATTCCATCCCAGAGGCTTCAGTGTCTTGTTAAGGACCTTTCTTCCCGCGTCTTTGTCGTTTCCCGTATCTATTAAAACCACGTCGGTTTCATTAAGTTTATAAAGCCCGATTTTCGCGGGACTGTCTATATAATATGTATTGTTTTTAATCTGTATAAGCTCGTACATAAAAACTCCTCCTTGTACTCATTAATTATACATTTTCAAAGAATACTTTTCAATACATTTCAGGTTTGACAAAAGGTAATGTATTTGTTATCTTTTCATTAGGAAATACATACGGAGGTAACAGCTATGAGATACATAAACGCTCTTGGAAAGCAATGTCCAATGCCTGTGGTAATGGCAAAAAAGGAGATTGATACGGGTTTAAAGGAGTTTGTTATTGCGGTGGATAACGAGACCGCGGTAGAAAATCTGAAGCGTCTTGCCGCAAATTCAGGTATGAGCGCAGAGGTTTTGGAAAATGAAGGGCACTATAAGGTGCATTTTAAGGAAATGGCGGAATCCGAAAAAGAGCAGGCGTGCGTCCTGATGCCGGAATTAATGGAAAGACCCAAGGATTATGTAATGTTTTTCGGCAAAAATTATGTTGGAGAAGGGGCTCTTGAGCTGGGATTCAGTCTCATCAAAATGATGCTCTATACTCTTGCGGAAAGCGAAAACTTTCCTTCTGCGGTGCTTTTCATGAACAGCGGAGTTAAGATTCCTTCCGGTGATGACGAACAGTCCATAGAAAGTCTTAAAACTTTGGAGTCCAAAGGCTGTCAGATCCTTGTGTGCGGAACTTGTCTCAATTATTACGGAATAATGGAAAAACTGAAAGTAGGCCAGGTCAGCAATATGTACGATATACTGGGGAAAATGCAGGAAGCTGGCAAGGTGATTACCGTTTAAAAGCGAATACAAAAAAGGGAAGACTGTATGTCTTCCCATTTTATATTTTTGAGCCCGAAGGGTGTGCGGTGGTCAAGGGCGAAGCATAAATCGCCAGTGGGTTGCATAATGAAAATGGCTGTTAAAATAGATTAATTTCCCGTGAGGCGTCAGCAAATACAAAAAGCCCTTTTTAAATGAGTTTGATAAGCTTATCGCCTTGGATTTCAGTTATTTTTCCTATGATCCTTGCGCCCGGCAAGGCCTCGTAAAGCTCCGCAAAAAGCTTGTTGGCGTCTTCAGGCGCCGCTGCCATGAGAAGTCCTCCGGATGTCTGAGGGTCGAATAAAATATCCTGAAAATACAGGCTTTTATCTCCGGCATCCACATATTTTTCGGCAAATTCCCGGTTTCTGTACATTCCTTCGGGAATGATGCCGATTTTCGCAAATGACACTGTCTCCGGCAGTATATTTAAGTTTTTGGTATAGATTTCGGCTCCTTTTTCCGAGCCCAGACACATTTCGGAAAGATGCCCCATAAGCCCGAACCCTGTAACATCCGTGCAGGCGTGAACATTGTATTTCACCATTATATCTCTTGCTGTTTTGTTCAGACTCGTCATGTTTTTTATCAGAGCCTTCAGCGTGTTTTCCGAAATCAGTTCCGCTTTTACAGCCGATGTAAGTATTCCGGAACCGAGAGGTTTCGTCAGAATCAGTACATCTCCGGTCTCAGCTCCCGCGTTGGTCAGAATCTTATTGGGATTAACGAATCCCGTAACAGTAAGCCCGTATTTGGGTTCTTCGTCAAATATGCTGTGTCCGCCGCAAATTACGGCTCCCGCTTCAAAAACCTTGTCATATCCGCCTCTTAAGATCTCGTTCACCGTTTCCCTGGGCATATCCTTTGGAATACACATAACGTTGAGCGCGATCTTCGGCTCTCCGCCCATGGCGTATATGTCCGAAAGTGCGTTGGCCGCGGCAATCTGCCCGAAAACATAGGGATCGTCGGCTATAGGCGGGAAAAAGTCGATTGTCTGCACGATTGCCAGCTCATCGCTTATTTTATAGACCGCCGCGTCATCGCTTTTGTCAAATCCAACAATAAGATTTTCGTCATATTTTATTTTCAGTCCGGTAAGAATTTCCGAAAGCTCCTTGGCGCCCACCTTTGCGCCGCATCCGGAACAGCTGGAAAGCTTGGTAAGTTTAATAGAATCCATTATTTTTTCCTCAAAATCGCCTCTAATACACCGCCGGCTACGCTCAGAGCCTTGTCAGATACGGTGTAACAGTTTTCAATATTTCCTCTGGGGTCCACGTCTCCGCTTTTCATACCTTTATAAACGCGGGTTCCTGTCGGCAGAATTCCCCGCAGAACCCCGTCAATAAGAGCGAAAACGGGCTCACCATCCACATGCCCGACAATATCGCCTTTTTTCACAATATCTCCGATTTCGGCCTTCTGGACAAAAATGCCGTCCTTTGACGCCCGAATCAGCCTTTCCCATGTGAATCCTTCAATATTTCCGGGAATTCCCGTGTTTGGGATAGCGGAACCATTGTCAATAACTCTCCCCAGAGTATGGCCTCTTTTCGTCTCAACCACAAAATGGCAGTCCTTTCCGGCGGTGAATCCAGGACCGACACCGATTACAGCAGGAGCGTCTGCAATGTTTGTTCCTGTGTTTTTTTTCGCCAGAATCGCGTCCACCAGTACATCGGGTTTTATGCTTTTCAGGATCTCGCATTTCTCATCCGCCACAACGGCAATATTGCCTTTTTCAACAATATCAAGTGCTTTTTCGGGATTTTCGGCATATTCAGCCGTTACATCCTCAACAGTGATTTTCTTATCTATGATTGACTGGGAAAAGCAAACCGTCCGCCTTATGGAAGTGGGGTTAGGCAGATCCGTCATTATTATTTTATATCCGCAGTGAAAAAGCCTCAGGGCAATTCCCGACGCAATGTCTCCTGCGCCCTTTATTATAACCATTTAAACCAGCCTTCCTTCAAAGAACCCGCAATAACAGGTGCTTTTATGAGCCGGGCCAGAACTTTTGCAAATTCAAAAGCCTCTTCCGACTCAACCTGATTTATAAAAACGATGTCATGAAGATTTTCCGTGTTTATTATCTGCGCCGCGTCAGAAACAGAAAAGATTTCCGAAGGGGATTTGCCGAGGATTTCGCAGGCGGTTTCAGCCCTGTGGCAGACGGTTTCTATTGGTTTTCCTATGGCGTTGATCCCCATTACCAAAATTACCTTATCGGCTTCTTCCGAAATTGGCGGTTCTCCTTCTCCGTGAGCCTTAAAGGGCAGATGTTTCGATCCGTCGGCTTCCGCAAGTACATAATCGCAAAGCTCTTTCAGACGTGAAAAAGGAATCTCAGGAGCAGATAGTTTTTCATCCGAAAATAAGCTTCCAACACATATAGTGTTTGATTTTTCAAAAGCTTCGGCAATTTCATTCTCGGAACCCGCAACAGGGATATGCTCCGGAATCAGAATCTTTGCCGATGTGCACACAATAACACGGCCTTTTCCGGAAAGCTCTTTCGCCAGTTTATACATGAAAGAGGTCTTTCCTCCGCCTCCGATTATGGCCGTAATACCCTTATTTATATGGAAAATCTCCGATATACTCATTTTATCACCTGATTGAAGAATAACATTAATCAAAACCACTGTCAATTTTTGTTTGACATGGGTGTTTTTATCTGTTATTATGTACCCGACTTGTTGTTATATTAGAAATCAGAGGTGTTTTTATGCTTACAGGAAAAACCGTTGTTTTAGGAGTTACGGGCAGTATTGCGGCGTATAAAATGGCGAATCTTGCCAGTATGCTTATTAAGCTGAACTGCGACGTTCATGTTTTAATGACAAAAAACGCTACGAATTTTATCAATCCCATAACTTTTGAGACTCTTACAAGAAATAAATGTATAGTAGATACTTTTGACAGAGAATTTGAATTTGACGTGAAGCACATAAGCCTTGCGCAGAAGGCGGATGTATTCATGATAGCTCCCGCTTCGGCGAATATAATCGGCAAAATGGCAAACGGCATTGCGGACGATATGCTTAGCACAACAGTCCTTGCGGCCGAGTGCCCCAAAATCGTGTCTCCCGCCATGAATACGCATATGTTTGATAACAGGATCGTGCAGGACAACATGAAAAAGCTGGAGGATTACGGATTTATTATAATTCCTCCCGACAGCGGCGTTCTTGCCTGCAGAGACGTGGGAAGAGGCAAGCTTCCTTCGGAAAATGTCCTTTTGGAGTACATTCTGAAGGAGATCCAGTGTGAAAAAGATCTTGTAGGAAAGAAAATACTTGTTACTGCAGGTCCCACAAGGGAATCCATCGACCCTGTAAGATATATAACCAACCATTCCACGGGAAAAATGGGATATGCCATAGCAAAAATGGCCATGAGAAGAGGAGCGGATGTTACTCTTGTTTCCGGTCCTGCGGATCTGGAGCCGCCCATGTTCATGGAATTTGTTCCCATTGAGTCCGCTGAGGATATGTTCCGGGAGGTTACAAAAAGGTCCGATTCCTGCGATATTATAATTAAAGCCGCCGCGGTTGCCGATTTCACGCCGGAGACTGTAAGCGATGAGAAAATCAAGAAAAAAGAAGTCGGTATGACAATTCCTCTCAAGCGCACAAAGGATATACTCAAATATCTTGGCGAGCACAAGAAGGAAGGACAGCTTCTCTGCGGATTCGCAATGGAAACATCCAATCTGGTTGAAAACGCGCGGAAAAAACTGGATTCCAAAAATGTTGACATGATTGCGGGAAATTCCCTGAGAGACACAGGCGCCGGATTCGGCACAGATACCAATAAAATCACCCTTGTAACCAGGGACGGATTAACAGAGCTTCCTCTCATATCCAAAGAAGAGGTTGCGAATGTGATTCTGGACAAACTGATTGAAATGCTGTAAATTTGGAATTTAGCCCCCATTTGTTTTAATGTATGATATACTTAAACAAATGGGGGTTTTTTATTTTTCATTTTGTTTTTTGTAATTCTCGGAGAGTGAGTTTATGGCGGATACGCGCAGAAAAACACTATTTAAATATGTAACTCCGGCAGTGCTGGCCCAGGTCTGTTTTTTCGTGTTCACGATTGTGGACGGAATATTCGTGGGCAACGGAGTAGGGGAAAACGGCCTGGGAGCCGTAAACCTTGTTATGCCTTTTCTGATGGTTGTTTACGCCCTTTTCATGCTTATATCCGTGGGCGGTTCCACAATAACGGCCATCCGTTTCGGCAGAGGCGATAAAGCCGGAGCAAATCAGGCGTTTATGAGCTCATTTATGGCCATATTAATAGTGGCTGCGGTGCTGACTGTAATCGGAGTATTTTTTTCTGTTCCGCTGGGTCATTTTTTAGGCGCCAATGAAACCTATATACAGTATGTTTCCGATTATCTTGTCGGGTATTCCATATTTCTTATACCATCCGCGTTTGACGCCCTTTTCCAGTTTTTCGGAAGGAACGACGGTTCTCCGGAACTGGCCATGAAGGCCACGGTGATCAGTTCCGGTATTAATATTTTTCTGGACTGGCTGTTCATTTTCCCCTTGGGACTTGGCGTAAAGGGAGCAGCAGTGGCTACGGGCATTTCACAGACCATAGCGTTTTTCATCATGCTCAGTCATTTTACATCGAAAAAAGGAGACCTCAGATTTGCGAAATTCAGATTCGATAGAATTCTTATGCAGAAAATATTCATAAGAGGAGTTCCGGAGGCCATATCGCAGTTTTCCGTTTCCGTATCTGTTATATGCATGAATTACGCCGCTCTGGAAAGATTTGGCGAAATCGGGGTAAATTCTTATTCCGTCATAGCCTATATAGCGTCATTTTCGGTAGCGATCTTCGCTGGCGTCGCCGAAGGAATGCAGCCCGTAATCGGCCAGTCCTATGGCGCGAAAAACACCGAAAATCTGAAATATTATTACCGGCTAAGCGTGTTCATCAGCTTTATAGGAAGCCTGGCCGTCTGTGTGGGAATACTGTTTTTCGGCGGATACATATGCAGGCTCTTCGGTATTGACTCGCAGACTCTCGCGTTTGCCACTAAAGCGATGCCGAAATATTCTCTGGGATTTCTGGCCATGTCCGTAACAACCATAATGTCGGCATATCTCTATTCCACAAAAAGTTCCAAAGAGACCATAATATTGAACATTTTCCGGGGTATAATCCTCAATTCGGCCATAATATATTTCTTCCCCCGGATTTTCGGCTCCGAGATATTGTGGTACGCTTTTGTTTTTTACGAAGGAATCGGACTTTTAATAGGTCTTGGGCTTATCAGGGCATCGGAGAAAAACGGGATAATTTACAGGTAAAAAAGGTTTCGGGCAAAGTTCCGAGTCCTCTGAGTGATATTGCGGTATTTCATCTTGAAGAGATTTGAATAGTGTATTAAAATGGGAATGTACAGATGTTTTAAGGAGGAATTTATATGAATTTTCAGTTTTACTCGCCAACAAAAATATTTTTCGGCAAAGGCGAAGAGAATAACGCAGGCAAAATCATTTCGGAGTACGGATATAAGAAAATACTTCTTCATTACGGTAAAAACTCAATAAAAGCCTCCGGACTATACGATAAGGTTGTAAAATCCCTCAAGGATAACAATATAGATTTCGTTGAGCTGGGAGGAGTAGAGGCCAACCCTAAAATCAGTCTTGTACGTGAGGGCGTCAAGCTCTGCAAAGCGGAAAATGTGGAGATGGTGCTTTCAGTAGGCGGCGGCTCGGTAATAGACTCAGGAAAGGCTATAGCCTGCGGAACAAAGGTGGATTTTGACCCATGGCAGTTTTCGATGGGCGCGGAGAAGCCTGAAGAAGCGCTTCCCGTAGGAGTGATTCTTACCATTTCCGCGGCAGGCAGTGAAATGAGTCCTTCCTGCGTAATTTCAAATCCCGAAACAAAAGTCAAAAACGGATTTACCTCCGATTTGGTTCGTCCTCGTTTCGCAATAGAAAATCCGGAGCTCACATATTCTGTATCAAAATTCCAGACAGCATGCGGAGTAGTGGACATTATGATGCACACTTTGGAAAGATATCTTTCTGATGAAACGGATCTGGATCTCACAGCCGAATTCTGCGAAGGCCTTCTCAGAAATGTGATTAAATACGGAAAAATCGCGGTAGATGATCCCACAAATTACAAAGCCCGTTCAGAGCTTATGATTTCTGCCGGATTTTCTCATAACAACATGATGGAAATGGGCTCAAAGCACTATTTCACGGTCCATAAACTGGAGCATCAGCTCAGCGGCCTTTATGACGAGGTTGCTCACGGCGCGGGACTTTCGGTGCTGTTTTTCGGCTGGGCAAAATATGTATACAAAAGTCTTCCGGAGAAATTCGCGTCTTTGGCAAGGAATGTTATGGGAGTAGACGAGCCTGACGACCTTAAAGCCGCAGAAGCCGGACTTGACCGCCTGAAGGAATACTTTGTTTCTCTTGGAATGCCTGTTACTTTGAAGGAATTGAGAGTTGGGGAAATCAACATCGAGGAAATCGCGGACAGAATAACCAAATCCGACACAGCAAAGGTAATCGGCTTTGTCCCTCTGGATAAAAAAGCGGTATTTGAGATATATAAAAGCGTGGAATGATTGAATTTTAATATAAAAAACAAGTAAGACAGTATCTTTTTGGTACTGTCTTATACTTTGTGAAAATCTCGGTTTTAGCCGAAAACATTATATTACACAGGGTCAATAGGCGAAGACTTACCCGGATTATTTTGCGGGGTTCTCAGAGGCAGAGCCCTGAGCCCTTGGAGAAAAAAGACAGTACCATTTTTCAGATACTGTCTGTTTTTTTATCAGCTGTTAATTGAGATTTTATCTCTGTCCTCCGATATATTAATATACCCTCTGGAAAGAGCTTTCTCGATTCCGTTTTCCACGGAAGCCTCTATAACATTGCCAAGCCTTGTGAAACCGAAGACTTTGGCTGTTTCCTTAATCAAATCCGTTCTGGGCATACTAAGCTGATTTTCCAGAATAGACCTGATTGCGGAAGCTACTTCCTCCGGAGGTATGTCGTCCATAGTTCTCTTGGAGGCCTCGTCAGCGGGAATCCTGAACTCCTCGTATCCGGCAGGCTCCTGACCCTTTTTCCAGAAGAATGCCGTGTTGTTTGCCTGGGTTTTCTCGCAGGGCAGGATCTCCGAAATCTGAGTGAGAAGATTTTCAGCTTTCTGTGAGCTTCTCATGCCCCATGACGACAGGGTTTTCTTGAACAGAATCTTCCGGCTTACAGGCGCTTCTGCTTCAATTATCTCTTCCATACGTTTTTTGATTTTGGGCAGAGTCTTTTCCATGTAAAACTCATCGGCTTTGCCTAAAACTGTCACTTCGGATGACTTGTAAACACTTTCTCCGGAATTCTGGACAGGAGCGGTTTTTTCTGCGGGGATTTCAACCTTTTCTGGCTCTTTTGCCGGCTCTTCCGAAGGAATGTTTTCAACAGGAGCTTCATCCGCAGCAGATTCTTCTTCCGCAGGAGCCTCCTCAATAATCTCTTCGGGCTCTTCTGTCTCTTCCTGAGCTTTTCTTGCCGCTTCTTTCCGTTTTTCTTCTTCTTTCTTTATGGCGTCCTCAATGGCGGCCTTCAGCTTTTCTGTTTCCTTTTCGGGGCTGTCCAGCCAGTCAAGGATCCACATTCTGTATAAATTCCAGCCCAATCCCTTGAGTACGCTTGGCTGAAGAATATTTCTGTCTCTGGCCGATTTCGCGTCTCTGTACGTGTTTCCGTCAAGGAGGATTCCCAGAACATATCTGTCGGGGTCAACGGGATCAATAACGCCGATGTCGACTTTGTATTTGGATGTTCCGATTTTAGCTTTATAGGAATATCCCATTTTTTCGATTTCACTGCAGATGATGTTTTCCATCTGGATAATTGCGGTATCGGATTTTTCGCCGTATGACAGGGAGTTTTCTCCTTTCTGGGCAAACTCCAGGAATCCCTTCAAACCTTCAATGCCTTCCGATGACGTGCGGGAAAGATTGATCTGTTCCGGACGCAGTGTGGAGAATACGATCATGCTCTTTTTCGCCCTTGTTATGGCAACATTAAGTCTTCTCCATCCGCCTGTCTGGTTGAGAGGACCGAAATTCAGCGTAATATTTCCGTTTTTGTCCGGACCGTAGCAGATTGAGAACATAATAACGTCTCTTTCATCGCCCTGAACATTTTCCAGATTCTTGACGAATAAAGGTTCCTCTCCGCCGAACGCGTATTTTTCCAGCAGAGGATGCTCTCTAAGCTTATCCATAAGCAGATCTTCTATGAGGTTCTGCTGATTTATGTTGAATGTAACTATACCTATGCTGTCTTTGCGGAGATTCCTGTCTTTCAGTCTGCGGATTACCTCGTTTACGATTGCCTCGGCCTCCGCGCGGTTCTGCTTTGTTCCGCCTCTGTCATAAACACCGCCGGGAACGGGTATGAATTTTACCTCAGACACAAGGTCGTTGGGCGAAGGGAATGTATAAAGCTGATTTCCGTAGTATTTCATGTTGCTGTATGCAATAAGGCTTTCATGCCTTGAACGGTAATGCCACAGAAGGTGTGACTGAGGCATTGAGATTGCTATACAGTCATCCAGAATGCTTTCCAGGTCCTCTTTGTCGTAGTTTTCCTCGTCCACTCTGTTTGTGGCGAAGAATGATGTGGGCGGAAGCTGTTTGGGGTCGCCGGCGATAACTGCGCAGTTTCCTCTTGAGATAGCTCCGACTGCCTCGCTGGTAGGAAGCTGGGAAGCCTCGTCAAACATAACAATGTCGAATTTAGGATACGCCGGGTCAATGTACTGAGCCGCGGAAATAGGGCTCATGAGCATGCAGGGCGCGATCCTGTGGAGCAGAGTAGGTATCTTGTCGAAAAGACTTCTTATGGACATCATTCTGCCGTTATTTTTGATTGCTTTCAGAAGTATTCCCACTTCTGAAGAAGAGGTTGTTCCTTTTGTAATATCGGGAAGCCTTGCCATAAGCCTTGCCTTGATTTCCTGTTTGGTAAGGTTCTCGAATTTATTCATTTCCTCGGTAAATTTCTTGATTGTGTTTTCAAACTGCACTCCGTGGAACCTTGAAAGCGCCGAGGATGAGTTTATCGTATTTACGGCGCAGGCAAAGGATATGCAGCAGTCGTAAGCGGGAATCAGGTCTATATCGGAGATTTTTCCGCTTAAGTATGTGTCGACCACCTGTTCCAGACCCTTTTCCCTTGCCTCATCGCAAAGCCTTGTGAGTGTGGTCCATGCCTTCAGGCTGCTGAGATTGTTCTTTGCCGATATGATTTTATTATGCGCTGTTGAAAGCATATCGTCCGGTTCTCTGAGCTTTTCAAAATCCACGCCCAAAGCTGAAAGGTTCTTTTCGTAGGAATCCAGCTGAGGAACGATTGCCATGAAATTCGTCACATTTGAGTTGTTCGCGAATGCATTTTTATTCTTTATGACATACAGACAGTTGGAAACCAGCTCCTCCGCACGACCGCTGTCTGCGGCGAAAGCCTTTGAAGAATCCAGAATGTTAAGGCAGTCCAGATATGTTTTCCTGAGAGCCTCGGGATTGGAATCCGCGCCATGCCAGAGATTCTTGAATACCATTTTTCCGTCTGTATCCAAAAGGCTTATGTCGTGCTCCTTCTGTGAATATGTCAGAAGCATCTGATAATAATCCTTTATGTTTTCCTTGGTTATAATCTGTGTGGATGTATGTTCCTTCAGTTCAGCCACAAGTTTTTTCTGCTTTCCGGAGCGGGTGAGAGAAAATCCTTTTTCCGCTTCCAGCCAGCGTTCGTACGCATCCAGATAATTGTATCTGAATACTGAAGGATTGAATACGCCTAAAACCTTGTGCCGCAGCTCCTGAAATTCGTAAAGGGACTGGGTCATATTTTGCGCTTTTTCAGAATACTGCCATATGTTGGGGTCCGCTATAAGCTCTTGGGGAACCTCTCCGGACCTTTCCAGAACGCCTATGAGCTTTTCCATTTCGCGTACATTTGTAAATGTTGCGTCAGTATCCAATCCAAGGAGCTTTTCGGCGTTTTTATAAAGATATTCGGTCTCGTTCAGCCTGTCGGCGTATTCGGGCAGAAGCTCCATGAGATTTACCTTGTCCTGCACGGAATAATCTCTGGATTCGAATATCTGCAGAGGGTGATTCATAAGCTCGCCGTACTCCGCGCCGGCGGCTTTTATTTTGTAAAGCAGGTCTCTCCACTCGAAATAAGTGTCCTTGTTCATGTTTCTGACCATGCGGCCCAAAAATTTGAATTTTCCCGCGTAAGCAGAAGTGTTTTCATACATTACGATTGCGTCGTAAAGGGAAAATCCGAATTCACGCTCTTTGTGAAGCTCTTCCATAACTTCGTTCAGAGAAGAACGGAGCTTGTAAATTTCATCCGCCTTTTTCTCAAAGTCAGCGGAAGATGTATCGCCTTTGGCGTTGAGGGTTTTCTCAAGCTGGGACAATATGTTTTTCTTGTTTGCCTTGTTTGAGTGAATTTCTAAGCAGAAATCGCCTAATCCTAAAGAATTAAGCCTGTTTTCAACAACGGAGAGAGCCGCCATTTTTTCAGCTACGAAAAGCACTGTTTTTCCGTTATATAAAGCATTTGAAATTATATTCGAGATTGTCTGGGACTTTCCTGTGCCGGGAGGTCCGTGAAGTACGAAGCTCTGACCCTGACTTGCGGCGTATACAGCTTTCAGCTGGGATGAGTCCGCGCTTAAAGGCACTGCCATTTCCGACGGCAGAACCTCTTTATCTATATTGTCATTATCGAAAATCTCCACATCGGGAGTCCATTCCATTTTTCCGGAAATAAGGCTTGCCACAACGGGATTTTTCTCAATATCCGACATTCTGTTTTTGATGTCGTTCCACATAATGTACTGGCTGAAGGAGAAAAGTCCGATAAATGAAAGCTCTTCGACCTGCCAGCGTCTTTTTACGGAAATGGCGTCGGAAACGATCCTGAATACCTTGTTCAGGTCGACTCCGTGCTCATCCAGAGGAAGCTCGTCAAGACCGTTTATATTGATCTGATATTCCTGACGAAGGTATTCCAGAAGTGTTATGTTCATCTGAGGATCCTCGTCCCGCATTTTTACGGAATAGGACTTGTTCAGTATTTTTCTTGTAAGGTCAACAGGAATCAGCACAAGGGGTGCGTATCTTGCTTTTTCACTGGTGTCCGTTTCATACCATTTCAGGAAGCCCAGAGCAAGATAAAGTGTGTTTGAGCCGTTTTCCTCAATGGAAAGCTTTGCCTGTCTTGCGAGATATTTCATTCTGTTTTCCAATTCATATGCGTTCTCAAAGGTAAGAAGCTTTGACGCGTTGAATTCCCGCAGAACGATCTCCGAAGCGTCGGGATCTTCCGAATTGCTGGAATATATTTTTCCGTCCAGTATATTTGTCTGCCAGTTATTAGGCACGGGAGCAATTTTAAATTCCTTATCCTCAGCGATTGCGTCTTCCAGATCGGAAAGCACAGGGGAAATTATCTGTATTGAATTCCGCATTACCCTGAAATTCAGAAGCATATTTCGGAGACTCAGGTCCAGAAGCTTTCTCTCCCACATCTGCTGTTTGGTAAGCTTCGCGGAAGCAAACTCATCGGCGATGCTGGAATCGGGGACTCTTTCCTCAACCAGGATCTGATCATCGGTAAATGTCAGCGGAAGAGGTGTAAATCCCGTAAGATTTCCTCTTTTTACATCAATAGCGATAAGAAAATCGTCTTCCTTTTCCAGAAGCTTTTCCGCTGAGGTTTCCGCGTCCTCAAAGCTTCCTTCATCGGCATATATGACAGAGCAGTCCACAAGGCGGATTTCCTCGTTTTCGCCCTGTATACGGTTTTTAATTGAATATATGTTTTCCTGAATGCATTCAGAGAAATTCTCTTTTTCAAGCCAGCAGCCCACAATAACCTTTTCCCTGAAGAATATAAGAATAGGGTGGAGTCCGATTTTTTCAAGGCAGGCCGAATAAAGGAGAGACATATCCAGTATATTTCCTGCTCCATGTTTCAGAACCTCCGTAGGGAAGCGGATTGTTATGCCCATATCTTCATAATTTGGCTCATTTTCATCAAAAGCAATGTGATTATGGAAAAGTGTATTGAAAATGGCCTTCATCTGGGATTTTACATATTCCGGATTATCTGTGTCGTAACCTCTGAAATAAGGTGATCCGCTTATCTGGTTCAGCTCCATGCCGGAGTTCATAATTACGCTTTCGATTTCCATGCCCGTGGATACAATATACGCGCATATAAGCTCGGGAAGCATATAAACTCCGGTCCACTGTCTGAATGAAAGGATGGTTAATTCTTCAGAACTTTCGAAAATGACCTCATCGTTTTCGAGTACAGTGAACGAAATTTTCCCCTCGATTTTTTCCTTTATGGAAAGCAGCTTCTGCAAATCCATTTTTATGGCCACAGGCGATACTTCTATGGAGGAATCGGCGCTTATGTAATTTATGGGCGCGGAAAAATCCTCTGATATAACAGGGTCTGTTTTTATAACCAGAGTTAAATTTTCCAGATTCTCGTAGGTCAGATTTGAAATCCTCACTCTTTTTACCAGAGGTATATTGGTCTGGGAAACAGGAAAGTTTATGCAATTCTGTATCTCCGCGTTTAAAGATATCTTATTGTTCATATTTTTACCTCCAAATATTTATGGAAAGTTTATATCCGTTAATAAAAGTATACAACATAAACAAAGCTCATACAATAAATGCTTTTAATTTTTTTGTTGATAATTTTCCTGTTTAGTAGTAAATTAGGCTAAAGGGAGGTGACTGCGTGAAAATAAGCGTACTTATGGAAAATACGGCGGCTGATGAATGTTATTTCAAAAAGCACGGACTTTCCTTTTTCATAGAATCGAATAAAAATATACTTTTCGATATGGGACCCGATGACAAATTTATTGAAAATGCGGCTCTTATGGGAATAGATTTAGGGAAGACCGATTTCGGGGTCCTCTCCCACGGCCATTACGACCACGGCGGCGGACTTCCCGAATTTATAAGAAGATTTCCTGATAAAAAAGTATATCTCAGCAAATACGCCCTTGGAGATTTCTTTGTGCAAAAAGGCGACAAAACGGGATATATAGGCATAGACAAGGATATAAAAAATGCGGAAAACCTTGTGCTCACGGAAGGTATTACAGAAATAGACGAGAATATGTTTATCTTTTCCGATGTAACGGAAAGAAAGTTTTTTTCTTCGGCCAACAAGGCGCTTTTGAAAATAGAAGGAGATACTCTTTCCGAGGATGATTTCCGCCATGAGCAGAATCTGCTTGTGAAAGAAGGCGGAAAGATAGTTCTTTTTTCCGGATGTGCTCATTCGGGAGTCATAAATATTGTGGAAAAAGCAAAAAGTATTCTGGGCAGGTATCCTGATTATGTATTTTCCGGATTTCACCTCTATAACCCATCGAGCGGAGTTTATGAATCAGAGACTCTTATAAAAGACATTGGCAATTACCTGAAAGGCACAAACATAAAGTTTTTTACCTGCCACTGCACCGGACCGGAGGCGTATAAGACTCTGAAAAGTGTTTTAGGCGATAATATAGACTATGTGTCAGCCGGAAGGATTGTTGAAATATAAAAAACAAAAACATATATAGTTTTAAAAAATACAGATACAAAACGAAAGGAGAAAAATCATGAGCGGATGTTCTCATAACTGCGGAAGTTGTTCGCCGGAAGACAAAGCCTCCTGCGGAAGCCAGGATTTCAGTGTACTTCCCAACGAAATGACAAGCATAAAGAAAATAATAGGAGTAGTCAGCGGAAAAGGAGGAGTAGGAAAGTCCATGGTAACATCTCTTCTTGCCGTAACAATGAGCAGAAGAAACCACAGGACAGCAATCCTCGACGCGGACGTAACAGGTCCTTCAATCCCCAAAATATTCGGAGTATCGGGTAATCCCGTAGGGACAAAATACGGTATTCATCCAATGAAAAGCAAGTACGGCGTGGAGATAATGTCCACAAACCTTCTTCTTGAAAACGAGACGGATCCCGTTGTATGGAGAGGTCCTGTAATCGCTAATATGGTAAAGCAGTTCTGGTCAGAGGTTATCTGGGCGGAAGAGGATTTCATGTTTATAGATATGCCTCCCGGAACAGGCGATGTGCCTCTTACGGTTTTCCAGTCCATTCCCGTAGACGGAATTATCATAGTTACATCACCTCAGGAGCTGGTTTCCATGATAGTGGAAAAGGCAGTCAAAATGGCCGATGCCATGAATATTCCCATTCTGGGCATGGTTGAGAATATGTCATATTTCGAATGTCCCGACTGCGGAAACAAATACAATATTTTTGGAGAAAGCAAAGCGGACGAAATCGCAAAAAAACTCAATATTCCCATGGTAGCTAAAATTCCTATGAATATGAGCCTTTCTGCGGCTTCCGACAAGGGTGAGATAGAAGAATTCGAAGGCGACTGGCTGAACGAAATGGCCGATGCTTTGGAAAAAACTCTGGAAGAATAATAATATAAATAATAAGCTTTTATTTGAGACAGCGTGTCTTAAGTAAAAGCTTTTTTATTGCATTTTTCGGAATAAAAGAGGAAAGACCTCGAAAACGCAAAAAAATAAAGAGTGCCGATATAATCAGCACTCAATTTTTTACATATTCTTAAAATACTCCAAGTGCATGTATAAGAATGGGAATAGCTGAAACGCCTACAGCAATGTTTGCGGCGCCTGCTATCTTCGTAACGATCTTGCTTCCCGTATACCATGCTATCGGTAATGCTACAAGAAGAATGTCGATCAGGATAAGTACAAGCTGGAATGTGGTGTCGGGCAGTACTAATCCAAGCTGTCCTGCTCTTATTGTAAAGAGTATTATCAGAAATAGACCGACTATGAAGAAGTGGGCAAACATCTTCTTGTCTCCTCCGGAAAGGAAGAATGTTCCTACCATGATCCAGAAAAGTCCGAAGAAACCGAAAACACATCCTAAGAAAATGCTTGTTTCGGGACTTCCTGTCTGTGTGAAAAGGTACATATGCAGTGATGTATAAGCCTGACAGATTCCGCCGAAGAATATTGCGATGAAAGCCAGAGATTTTGAAATCTGTCTGGGATCTCCGCCTTTTGTACCTACGCCAACCTGTTCGAGGCCGAAACATATAGTGGTTACAACAAGTCCGAAAACACCAATCGCTTCGGGATTTACAGGGGTTCCTAACATAAGCTTTGCTCCTTTCTATGTATTTGATTCAACTTTATAATAATTTTGTACTAATGTCAATACACGATTTTTCGGGTATTACGAGGAAAAATCAGTGCGCGCGTATATAAATTGCGGAATAATGGCTGTAAAACTGATGGAATAATCGGATTTTTATGAATTGTTTTGTAGAATTATCACAATATACAAAAATTATGTGAATATTTTATTACATTGGATTTGGCGTATATTGACATAAAACAACAGGCGGATTTGGCCGTGATTTAATGATATGGTAATAATAATTTGACTGTAAAAGCTGATTTTTAAAGATATGTTTCATGCCGCGTAAAATAAATGAAACAATTTTTGTGTATTGTATGTGTATTGTAATATAACATTCAGGATTAAAATTGGAAAAATCACCATATTTCTGATATAATATTTTACAGTTGGATTTTTTTACAGAAAGGTTAGATATATATGTTTACATTAAACAGAAAAGTCGGATACAGCGCCACATATAATAACGGAAAGATGAAACTGGGAGCTTTTCTGGACTATATGCAGGACTGCGAATGGTTTCAGATAGACAGCGAAAAAACATTCAGAGAGTATCTGGATGCCCATAATTACGGCGTTTTTCTGCTTTACAGGCAGGTTGATATAATAAGGATTCCGGAGTATGCGGAAAATATAAGCGTAAAGACATGGATACATGAGCTTTCCAAGGTGCACGGAGTCAGAAACACAAATATTTATGATGAAGAGGGAAATCCCTGTATTGTAAGCTTCGGATACGGCCCTTTTGTGAATCTGGAAAAGGGACGGCCCGTAAAGCTTCCGGAAGAGGTTATGAATACTGTGCTGGTTGAGGAAAAATATCCCATGGAGTATTTATCCAGGAAGATTTCCATACCCAAAGACAGAGAAGGAATTATCTGCGGCGAAGCTGTGGTAGGAAAAAGCTATATAGACAGTTTCAATCATATGAATAACGCAAGATATCCTGAGCTTGCTCTGGAATATATACCGGAAGATTTTGATTTTAACAGAGTAAGAATGGATTATAAAAAGCCTTCTGTTTATGGGGAGAAACTCATTATAGTAAAATATGATGAGGAAAACAGCATTAAGATTGTAATTAAAGGCGAGGATGACTCCGTAAAGGGCATTTTCGAGTTTTCTAAATTTTAAAAGACTGTAAAAGTTTTGAATTACGAGGATCTGGCATATGGGAAAAATAGCTGAAAAATTCGGGAAATACGTATCTGATACGGTTCCCAAAAACCCGAAAAAAATAAGAAAGCTGTTAGGAACGGCGTATTCTTTAAATGGATTTTATATAAAGCATTTTCCGGATAAAACTCTGCTTCCCCATCAGCAGTACAGCTGGGCTGCCTGCAACGATTATATGGTGCAGCCATTCAAACATCCTGAAAATTCCGCTCTTGTGAACATTTTCATGCCCTGCGAGCTTTTCCATGCCATAGGTATGAATTTTATGTTTGCGGAAGGCCTGGCGGGCTACCTCAACGGCACTCACGCCGAAGGTGTTTTTATCGATGCAGCAGAGGATTACGGAGTTCCCAAAACATTCTGCTCTTACCACAAAGCCATGATAGGCGCCGCTTTAACCCAGGTTCTGCCCAAACTGAAGCTGGTGGTGAACACAACCCTCATGTGCGATGCCAATAACCTTACATTCCGCGCAATAGCCAAAGAATGGGATGTTCCCCATATAACCATAGATGTTCCCTATGGCGAAACGGATTCCAATATAAAATATGTCGCGGATCAGTTAAGAGATTTCGGAAAAGAGCTGGAAAAAATAACAGGCAGAAAAATCGAGGACTCCAAACTGAAAGAGGCTATGGAGCATGAAAAACGTTCTATGGAAAATCTCAGGAAGTTTTATGAGATTCTGCCCGAAAAATCACTAATAAATGCCCTTACGCCTGAAATGTTCAAGCTTTTCCTCAGCCATGTTATGATGGGCTCAAAGGAAGCTGACAGGTATTTTGAAATGCTTGTGAAGGATACAGAGGACGCGCCTCCCAGAGGAAATGAGATCCGTCTTATGTGGGGTCAGGTAATGCCCAACTGGCAGAAGCCTCTGCGGGATATTTTCAACAGCAGTGAAAAATATCATCTTCTGGCAAGCAGTATGAACTTTGACGCGATAATAGATGTAGATGTGGATAGACCCTACGAGACCATGGCGAAGAGGCTTATAGCCAATATGGGCGGAATGCGGGGTACTGACAGACTGAAAAAAATTCTTGAAATGTCCAAAAAGCTCCATGCGGACGGAGTTATTTACTTCAACCACTGGGGATGCAAAAAAACCTCCGGCATATCTACTCTTGCCAAGAATATGTTTGAGAAAAACGGGCTTCCTACACTTATCCTTGACGGAGACGGCTGTGACCGGAGAAATGTAAGCGATGAGCAGGTAAAAACGAGAGTTCAGGCGTTTCTGGAGATTTTGGAGGCGGCGAAATGATAGATTATATTTGCAAATATTCCCCCATAGAGATTTTTGCCGGCTTCGGCGAAGACGCAAACCTTTTGAATCCCGTTTCCGTGAATTTCGAGAAGGCGGATACAATTACCCATAGAAATATATGCAGTTTTTCCAGAGCGGTCATAGAAAAAAGGTTTTCGGAGATGAAAAATCCGGTGATTTTCAGCAAATGCTGCGACTCATTAACAGATACGGCGGATGTTCTGGAAAATCTTGGCCAGAAGGTTTTCATATTGGAGCTTCCCCATACAAATACCCATTGCAGTATAAATATATATGCGGACGAGCTGAAAAGACTTGTCGCGGAGTTAGAGGAGTATTATGGCAGGAAATTCGATGCCGCGAAATTCAGGGGAGCATTTAAAAGTGAGAACAACAGTGTTCCCGGAGAGCATATAGCGCTGATGGGAGCGCGCATGAGTCCGGAAATTGTTGAATATATAGAAAAAAAGTCTCCGTATCCCATCAGGAACAATTCCTGTACGAACCTCAGAAGCCTGCCGGAATGTCCAGATACAGAGGACTTTGACGAGCTAATGAACTGGTATGCGAGAGCTCTCATGAACCAGACGCCCTGTATGCGAATGGCGGATATTTCCGACAGAAAGAAAATAATAGAAAGCCCTGATTTAAAGGGAATTATATACAGTACAGTAAGCTTTTGCGATTATTACGGCTTCGAGTATGCGGCGCTTAAGAATCTGGACGTGCCCATGCTGAAGATAGAAACGGATTACACTTTGAATACAGAAGGGCAGATGCTTACAAGACTTGAGGCATTTTTTGAGAGTATGAAAGTTGATGAAAAAATGGAAGCAGTTAAAAAAGAAGGCTACACAGCGGGAGTGGACAGCGGTTCCACATCCACAAACGCAGTGATTCTGGATAAGGACAAGAATATAGTTTCGTTTTCCGTTGTGCCGACAGGTGTGAAGGTTTCCGACAGTGCGGAAAGAGCTTTGAATGAGGCCATTAAAAAAGCAGGACTTAATCGAGAGGATATAACGGCTATGGTTTCAACAGGCTATGGCAGAGGCAAAATTGAGGACAGACAGAAGGATGTCACGGAAATTACCTGCCACGCGAAGGGAGCATATTTCCTCAACAACAATATCCGCACCGTAATAGATATAGGAGGTCAGGACAGCAAGGTCATCCGTATGGATGAAAACGGAAATGTAATCGACTTTGCCATGAATGACAAATGCGCCGCCGGAACTGGAAGATTCATAGAGATGATGGCCCAGTCTCTCGGCCTTGATATGGACGAAATGAGTACAAAAGGTTTTGAATGGAACGAAAATATTGTGATTTCAAGTATGTGTTCCGTTTTTGCCCAGTCCGAGGTGGTTTCCCTTATTGCGTCCGATAAAAAACTGGAGGACATCGTCCACGGACTCAACAGGTCCGTTGCGGCAAAGGTTCTCGCTCTGGGCAACAGAAACAAGATGCAGACCGAATACATGATGTCCGGCGGAGTCGCCAAAAACAAGGGCGTAGTAAAGGAAATCGAAAATATGCTGGGCGTTAAGCTCAATGTTCCCGATGAGCCGGAGATTCTTGGCGCACTGGGAGCGGCTCTTATCGCTGCTGAAATGTGAAAAACAGAATAGATATTAAATTATGCCGGCTCGGATTGGTTTTCGGGCCGGTTTTTGTATTTGAAAGCGGTTTATCAGGCATTTTGTTTTTGCAGGTAATTAAATCTGAATGAAACTTGATTCACATTTCGTATTTTCCGCTCAAAACCTTGCTTGAGAGCCAAAACAATGGTATAATTTTAAAAAATATTTTAGAAGGTTTTATTATGAAAATCAGTGAATTATTAAAAAAAGACACATTATCCCTTTCCTTTGAGGTCTTTCCGCCCAAAACGGAATATGCTTTTGAAAGCGTAAAGCACGCCACAGAGGAAATCGCCAAGCTGAAACCTCTTTTCATGAGCGTTACATACGGAGCCGGCGGAGGCACCAGCCAGTATACACTTGATATAGCCAAAAATATCAAGGAGCGCTATGGAGTTCCTTCCCTTGCTCATCTGACCTGTGTTTCATCAACAAAGGAAACGGTGCGGGGAAAAATTACCGATATGAAGGATGCAGGGATCCTCAATGTTATGGCGCTCAGAGGCGATATTCCTGCGGGAATGGAAAACGCGGACCGCAGCAAATGGGACTACCGGTACGCTATTCAGCTTGTGAAGGATATTAAGCATTCCGGCGCGGATTTCTGCATTGGCGGAGCCTGCTATCCCGAGATTCATCCCGAAAGTCCCGACCAGAAATCGGACATCAAATATTTGAAGGAAAAAGTTGACGCGGGCTGTGAATTCCTCACGACCCAGATGTTTTTTGATAACAATCTGCTCTATAATTTCCTTTACAAGATCCGTGAAGCAGGCATTACGGTTCCTGTTATTCCGGGTATAATGCCCATTACAAACGCTAAACAGGTTGAGCGCGCCGTAAGTCTTTCCGGTTCATTCATGCCTCAGCGGTTCAAAAGCCTTGTGGATAAATTCGGACATGATCCGTCGGCTATGAAGCAGGCAGGCATTGCATATGCCACAGACCAGATTATAGACCTCTACGCCAACGGCATAACAAATGTTCATGTATATTCAATGAACAACCCCGATGTTGCCGCAAAGATACAGAATAATTTATCGGATATACTGGGCAAATGAGCGGAATAACAGTAAAAATACTGAAAAGGCCGTCTTTTCACGAAAGAGAAGCGCTCCGGTACGCCGGATGTACGGATGCATTGGAGGATATGCTTGAGCTTTTGGCGAAAACCCTTGAAGAGGCGGACAAAAAACTTGTATATAAGGTGTGTTTCGGTGAGTTTCCCATAAATACAGACGGGGATGTATGTGATTTCGGAAGCTTTAAGGTCCGTTCGGGGAATCTTTCCAAAAATCTGGAAGGATGTTCCGCTGTGCTTCTTTTCGCGGCCACAGTAGGTGTGGAAATAGACCGTCTTATTGCCAGATACGGCAGGATTTCGCCGTCAAGGGCGGTAATGCTTCAGGCCATAGGAGCGGAGCGCATAGAGGCTCTTTGCGATACGTTCTGCAGGGAGTACGAAAAGGAAAATTCCGTAAAACTCAAGCCTCGGTTCAGTCCGGGATACGGAGACCTTCCGCTTGAAACACAAAAAGATATATTTGCAGTTCTGGAATGTCCGTTGAGGATAGGGCTTTCCCTGAACGACAGTCTCCTGATGTCGCCCTCGAAGTCCGTAACGGCTTTCGCGGGAATTATTGATTCTCGGGAGAAATGAACAATTGATAAAAACATGATGAATTAGGAGTATATTATGGATTTCAGAGAGTATTTAAAAAACAATATTGTTTATCTGGACGGCGGAATGGGGACTCTTCTTCAGGAGCGGGGCATTGCGCCCGGCGAGTATCCCGAAAGATGGAATATTACCCACAGCGACGTTATCGTGGATATCCAGAGTTCCTATTATAATGCGGGAAGCAATGTTATATGCTGCAACACATTCGGCGCCAATTCTCTGAAATTTGACGATAATGAGCTGGATGCCGTAATAAAGGCGGCTGTTGAAAACGCCAAAAAAGCGAGAGAAATAAGTGTCGGAGAGCAGGAAAAATTTATAGCTCTTGATATCGGTCCCACAGGAAAGCTTCTGAAGCCTCTTGGTGATCTGGGTTTTGAGGACGCGGTGAAGATTTTTGCGCAAATGGTAAAAACCGGCGTGAAATACGGCGTGGACCTGATTATAATCGAAACCATGAACGATGCCTATGAGACAAAAGCGGCTCTTTTAGCGGCAAAAGAAAACAGTGATTTGCCTGTAATTGTCACCAACGCTTACGGCGAGGATGGAAAACTCATGACAGGAGCGTCTCCTGCAGCGATGGTGGCTCTTTTGGAAGGAATGGGCGTTGACGCCATGGGAGCAAACTGTTCTCTGGGTCCCAAACAGCTGAGACCTGTTGCTGAGGAATTCATAAAATACGCGTCTGTTCCCGTTGTTCTGAAGCCCAACGCAGGACTTCCCAAATCCGTTTGCTGTCAAACGGTATATGATGTAACTCCAGATGAATTTGTGGAGGAAATGACGGACCTTATAAAGAAAGGCGTTCGTGTGGCCGGAGGATGCTGCGGTACCACGCCCGAATATATAAAGAAGCTTACAGACAGCACAAAAAGCTTTGCGCCTGTGCCTTTGACGGATAAAAACATTACGATGGCTTCATCATATACAAATGCCGTGATTTTCGGAGATTCTCCCGTGCTTATAGGCGAGAGAATAAATCCCACAGGCAAAAAGCGTTTCAAACAGGCTCTTATAGAAAATGATATGGACTATATTCTTGCGGAAGGCGTAAACCAGCAGGAAAAAGGCGTTCATATCCTTGATGTCAATGTTGGAATTCCCGATATTGACGAAGTGAAGATGCTGAAAAACACAGTTTACGAACTGCAGTCAATTATAGATCTGCCTCTGCAGATAGACACATCCGATGTTTCGGCCATGGAAGCGGCTCTCCGCGTATATAACGGAAAGGCAATGATAAATTCCGTTAACGGAAAAGCCGAAAGTATGAATGCGATCTTCCCGTTGGTGAAAAAATACGGCGGACTTGTAGTAGCTCTCACTCTTGACGAAAAGGGTATTCCCGAAACAGCCCAAGGCAGGATCGGGATTGCGGAAAAGATCCTCAAAAAAGCGGAAGAATACGGTATTTCCAAAAAGGACATAGTGTTCGATACCCTTGCCATGACCATAAGCGCGGACACATCTGCGGCAAAAACCACGCTGGATTCCCTGAGCTTTATTAAAAATGAACTGGGATGCCACACATCTCTGGGTGTTTCCAATATTTCATTTGGACTGCCCAACAGAGATGCCGTGAACGGTACATTTTTCGCAATCGCTCTTACAAGAGGTCTTTCTGCGGCGATTATGAATCCCTATTCCGCTGATATGATGAAGACCTACTACACATACAGGGCTTTGAACGGTTTGGACGAAAACTGTTCGGACTATATTGGTGCGGCGGACAGCTTTACAGTGACCGTTTCTGCGGCAAGCGCGCCGGCCGCAAAGAACGCAGAGGAATTCAAATCCGAGCTTCAGCGAGCCGTAATTAAGGGTTTTAAGGATAAAGCCGGAGAGCTTGCCAATGAGCTTCTTAAGACGACAGACCCCCTTGAAATCGTGAATAATGAGATAATTCCCGCGCTGAACAAAGTAGGCGAGGGATTTGAGAATAAAACAGTATACCTGCCTCAGCTCCTTATGAGCGCGGAGGCGGCAAAAAGCGCGTTTGAAAGCATAAAGTCCCATGCGGCCGCGTCGGGAGACAAGACTTCCGATAAAGGAATATTCGTTCTGGCCACGGTTCATGGAGACATTCACGATATTGGCAAGAACATCGTGAAGCTTTTGCTTGAAAATTACGGTTTCAATGTGGTGGATATGGGCAAGGATGTACCCATGGAGGATATTGTGGATAAGGTGGTAAGCCTTCATGCTCCCTTTGTGGGTCTTTCGGCTCTCATGACCACAACGGTTCCTGCCATGGAGAAAAGCATAAAAGCCCTCAAGGAAAAAGCGCCATGGTGCAAAGTCGTAGTAGGCGGAGCGGTACTCACCCAGGAGTATGCCGATCAGATCGGAGCAGATAAATACGCGAAGGACGCAATGGAATCCGTGCGTTACGCAGAAGGAATCATTGCGGAGAATAATTAAATAGAAAAACTCGGACTTCCGGAGATATAAATCCGGAGGTCCTTTTTATTGTATTTAAGGGTAAAACAAACGACTTTTTGGGATGAGTAGCAGACTATAAAAAATCTAAATTTAGCCGAAATTTTGTGATTTAAGGTGCGAAGCACATGCTGGGTCAAGGGGCGAAGTCCCTTGCGGATTCTTAAGGCGGAGCCTTAAGCGGGTTCTTAGGGCAGAGCCCTAAGCCCTCGGAGAGAAAAAACAGCCGTCTTTTCAGACGGCTGAATACTTTCAAATATGCAATTTTATTTTCTTCCCAGAAGCATGCTCATAACCTCGAATCCTTTGTCCAGATAAAGTCCTGTTGCTTTAGCTGCGGATTCGCAGTAACAGTCAACTCCGGAATCCTTTTCGTCTGTTGAATTATAGTAAACGAAAGGAACAGGCTCAGCAACGTGAGTCATAAGCTCAACGGGAGTAGGATGGTCGGGCAGAATGAGAATTGAGAAATCCTCGCCTTTTGCGCGCAGTCCGTCTGTGAGGGGACCAACGATTTCCTTGTCTATAAGCTCAATGGATTTAATCTTTCCGGGCAGGTCGGCCTGATGTCCGCACTCGTCGGGAGCCTCAACATGAATATAAACGAAATCCGCGCCGTTTTCAGTAAGCTCCTTCAGAGCGGCCTCGCCTTTGCCTTTGAAATTCGTCTTAAGATTGCCCGTCGCGCCTTCCACGTCAATGGAATTCATTCCAGCACTGATACCGATGCCCTTAATCAGGTCAACGGCGGAAATAACGGAACCCTTAACACCGAATTTCTCGTAGAAATTCTCAACAGCGGGTCTTGTGCCTTCACCCCAGAGCCAGATTGAGTTTGCAGGGTTAAGTCCTCTTTTGATTCTGTCCAGATTTACGGGATGGTCCTTCAGAATATCATAGCTTTTTTCCATCATCTCGCGAAGCTCTTTCTGTTTGGGCAGATGCTCCGTAATTTTTCTCTTGGAAATATCATGAGGAGGAGTAAGGTCCAGATCGATCTTTCCGTTGTGCCAGATAAGGCAGTGTCTGTAACTTATTCCATTGTAGTAATGGAAAATATCCGTTCCCAGCTTTTCCTGAACGGTTTCAATTATCTTTTTGGATTCTTCGCTTGTGATTTCTCCCGAGCTGTAATCAACCATTGTCTTGTCGGCGTAATTGGGCTCGTCGGAAAGAGTAACAAGATTGCATCTGATGGCAACGTCCGTATCGGACATTTTTATTCCCATGCTGACAGCTTCCAGGGGAGAACGTCCCGTGTAGCATGTGAAAGGATCATATCCCATGGCGCCGAGGTTTGCCACGTCGCTTCCCGGCTTCATTCCGTCAGGAACAGTCTTTACTATACCAACAACGCCTTTTTTAGCGAAATTATCTATATAAGGCTTAACAGCCACATCAAGAGGAGTCTTTCCTCCGATTTCCTTCAAGGGATGGTCTGCCATACCGTCTCCGAGCATTACAATATATTTCATAAAAACACCTCTTCTCGAAAAATTTAATGGTAGTTACATTATAATACAAATATTTCTGAAATGAAATTAAAAAAATAGGGGAATTTCGAATATTCGCAATAAATTTTTTGGGAATTTTGCATAATGGGAGAAATAAAGATGCCCCATATGTATTTTGTGTGATGGAAATATGTCTTTTTGCCGCGGAACGCACAAAAGTCCGGCGAAAAATTTTCGGCAGGAAGATAACGTAAATTTCCCCTGAATCCTGCTGAAAACAAACAAAAAATCAGCCCTCGAAAGATATTGATCTTCGAGGGCTAAGATTTGATTGGTAAACGTAAATTTTTATGTGAATAATCTAATGGAGTTTTTATACGATTCCCTGAGCCATCATTGCGTCTGCAACTTTCTTGAAGCCTGCAATGTTTGCGCCCATAACGTAGTTGCCTTCGTAGCCGTATTCTTTAGCGGCGTCAGCCATCTGTTTGAAGATGTTGACCATGATGCCGTGAAGTTTTTCGTCTACTTCTTCGAATGACCAGCTGAGTCTCTGGCTGTTCTGGCTCATTTCGAGAGCTGATGTAGCAACTCCGCCTGCGTTTGCGGCTTTAGCGGGAGCAAAGAGGATTTTGTTATTTAAGAATACATCGATAGCTTCCAGTGTGCTGGGCATGTTAGCGCCTTCGCCGACAGCTATGCAGCCGTTTGCAACAAGAGTTTTAGCGTCTTCTTCGTTAAGCTCGTTCTGTGTTGCGCAGGGAAGAGCGATTTCACAGCCTGATGACCAAACGCCTTTGCCTTCGTGATAAACTGCTGAAGGTCTGTATTCGAGATATTCTTTGATTCTTCCGCGTTTAACTTCTTTGATCTCCTTAACAGCAGCAAGGTCGATGCCGTCTTCGTCATAGATCCAGCCGTTGGAGTCTGACATTGTGATGACCTTAGCGCCTAAGGATTGAGCTTTTTCTACTGCGTAAATAGCAACGTTTCCTGAACCGGAAACAGCAACCTTTTTGCCTTCGAAAGAAAGGCCTGCTGCTTTGAGCATTTCCTGTGTAAGGTATACAAGACCGTAGCCTGTTGCCTGAGTACGAGCAAGTGATCCGCCGTATGAAAGGCCTTTTCCTGTAAGAACGCCTTCGTATAAATCTCTGATTCTCTTGTACTGTCCGAAGAGATATCCGATCTCTCTTGCGCCTACGCCGATGTCGCCTGCGGGAACGTCTGTGTCAGCGCCGATATATTTGCAAAGCTCTGTCATGAAGCTCTGGCAGAATCTCATAACTTCGATGTCTGATTTTCCTTTGGGGTCGAAATCGCTGCCGCCTTTGCCGCCGCCGATGGGAAGACCTGTAAGTGAATTTTTGAAGATCTGTTCAAATCCGAGGAATTTGATGATGCTTAAGTTTACAGAAGGATGGAATCTGAGTCCGCCTTTGTAAGGTCCGATAGCGCTGTTGAACTGAACGCGGTATCCTCTGTTTACCTGAACGTTTCCGTTATCGTCGATCCAGGGAACTCTGAACATGATCTGGCGTTCAGGCTCGAGAAGTCTCTCTAAGAGAGCTGTTTTTTCGTACTGGGGATTAGCGTCGATAACGGGACGAAGTGAGTTTAATACTTCGGTAGCCGCCTGAATGAATTCGGGCTGGTCATTTTTTGCTTTTAATTCTTCTAATACTTTATCTACATATGACATATTATTTCCTCCTCCAAGGTCAGTTTAAATTAAAAATTGTTATTAACATTATAATCATAAAATACCGCATAAAACAAGAAAAAATATATATTAGCCGCATAAAAGATTTTTATAATGGGTATAGGATTTTTTATGCCTTTTGTAAAAACGTTGTATTTTCAGGCAAAATCATTTGTCCTTGACAAAGAGACGGGCTTTTATTTTTTATCGTTTAATTATATAATGTACCCGGAGGGATTTTTATGAACTGGGATTTTAAGCCTTACTATTCTCTGGACTATTTTCTGAAAAAGAAGTTCGGAGTAAAGGTCGCGAAAATATCTGTGGATGCCGGATTCACTTGTCCCAACAGGGATGGACGCTTAAGCTTCAGCGGATGCAGTTTCTGCTCCGGCAGAGGTTCGGGAGATTTTGCGCTTTACAAAGGGGAAAGTGTAATTTCGCAGCTGGAAAAAGGAAAACAGAATATGAAAAAGTGGAAAGCCGGCGGATTTGTGGCATATTTTCAGGCATATACAAATACATACGCTCCGCCTGATGTACTGCGGGATATTTATTTTCAGGCTCTTGAGCTGAAGGATTTAAAGGGCGTTGCCATAGCCACAAGGCCTGACTGCATAGATGAAGATGTCATTTCTGTACTGAAGGAACTGGCTCAAAAGACTTACGTATGGGTGGAGCTGGGATTCCAGACATCCAATGAAAACACCGCCCGGGCAATCAACAGAGGATACAAAAACGAAGTTTTTTCAAAAGCCGTTGAAACATTAACGGAAAACGGATTCGATACGGTGGCTCATGTCATATTCGGCCTTCCGGGAGAAACGGAAGAGGATATGATGAACACCATAGATTTTCTGAATAAAACTAAAATAAAAGGCATAAAAATACAATCTCTGCATATTCTTAAAAACACTCCTCTTGCGCGGGAATTTGAGGAAACCGGATTCAGAATTCTCGAAAAGGAAGAATATATAAATCTCGTATGCAAAGCACTGGAAAGGCTCTCGCCGGATATAGTGGTCCACAGACTGACGGGAGACGGCAAAAAATCCGATGTTATAGCGCCGAAATGGGCTTTCGACAAGAAAAGCGTTTTGAATGGCGTTTATAAAACTTTGACGGCAAAAAACAGTTGGCAAGGCAGGGAATTTGTTTTATAATTTAATTGATAATATTAAGAAAAATCTGGAAGGCATTGTATAAATAAATTATTTTGCATAAACGGAGGTTTTGAAATGTTTGAAACAAGCGAAGAAATCGCGCAAAATAAACTTATACTTCTTTATCTTTTGAAAAATATAAATATTGCCATGACAAATTCGGAAATCTGCCAGTTTGCGCTGGAAAAGCGTATAATGGACTATTTTGCGGTCCAAAGCTGTATGGAAGAGCTTTTTGAAACCAGTCTTCTTGAAAAATACAAGGAAAACAATCTCACATGGTATAAAACTACGGAAGACGGAGACAGGATCCTTGCTCTTTTCGAGGAGAAAATCCCCAAGTGGATGAGGAAGGACGCGCTGGAATATATAGAAAACAACGGTGACAGGCTCAGGACTGAGTATGAGATAAATGCGTCAGTCGAAAAAAGAGGTTCGGAGGATTATTTTGTCTCATGCAGGATTTACGGCGAGTCCAGAAATATCGTGATGGACATAGGCGTTTCTGTGCCCGATGAAAATATTGCGGAAGAGATCCGTGACAACTGGAAAAAGAATTCGAATGATATTTATCTCAAAATTCTCGGCGTTTTGACAGAGAATGATAAAACCTAAATGAAGTTTTCAGACGCTTTGAAATGAAGCGGCATTTTTGCCGCTTTGTTTTTTTAGATATTGGGAAATGCGAATTTAAAGGAGGATAATATGCAGTATATAAATGAAATGAGAGAGGGAGACAATGTCCTGGGACATTACCTCTGCAAGGACAAACAGCAATTTAAATCAAAAGCGGGAAAACCTTATATTTCCCTTAAAATACAGGATAAAACCGGCGTTGCCGATGCCAAGATATGGGATGTGAACAGTCCTGATATAAAGGATTTCCAGACCAATACATTTATAAAAATTATGGGCAACGTTGTGATTTTCAACAACAATATCCAGATCAACATAAGAAAACTGCGTCCCAGCGAAGAAGGAGAGTATTTCCCTATGGACTATATTCCGACTACCGAGCGAGACGTAAACGAAATGTATGACGAGCTGGATAAGTTTATTGATTCGGTTAAAAACGCATATCTGAACAAGCTCCTGAAGGAGATTTTCTACAACAATGAGGATGTTAAGAAGTCTTTCTCCACACATTCAGCGGCAAAGAACATACATCACAACTATCTGGGTGGACTTATGGAGCATACTCTGAATGTGGCGGAAATCTGTGAGTTTATGAGTGGTAGGTTCAAGAATGTCAACAGGGATCTCCTCATAACGGCGGCGCTTCTTCATGATATTGGAAAGGTTCGTGAGCTTTCGGACTTTCCTGTAAACGATTATACAGAAGAGGGACAGCTTCTGGGGCATATTTATATGGGCGCGGAAATGGTTGCGGAGACAGCGGCAAAAATCGACGGTTTTCCCAAGGATATGGAGCTTCTTCTGAAGCACTGCATACTGGCGCATCACGGTTCCTATGAGTTCGGCTCGCCCAAGCTTCCCAGACTTATAGAAGCGTATATACTCCATTGTGTTGACAGTATGGACGCTCTTACGAAAGTATTTGACGAAATTCTTGAAAATAATGAAAATTCCGGTCTCTGGACCAGCTACAGCAGGCTTTTCCAGGGCACTTTGCGGAAATCGGAATTTTAAAAGAGGATTCTTATGAAAGAAAAACAACCCGTTTCGAAAAATGAAAAATATAATATAAAGATTACTGATCTGGGCTCTGAAGGCGAAGGCATAGGCAGGGTCAACGGCTTCACCGTTTTTGTTCCGGGACTTATTGTGGGCGAAGAAGCGGAAATAATTATTGTAAAGGTGAAAAAATCCTTCGCTTATGGCAAGGCTCTGAACATTATCGCTCCTTCGGAAGACCGCAATACTCCCGAGTGCAGATACTATAAAACCTGCGGCGGATGCAGTCTTATGCACATGAAATATGATGCCGAGCTGAAATTCAAGCAGAAGCGTATAAAGGACTGTCTTGAGAGGATCGGCGGTTTGGAGGATATTGAAACTCCTGCCATAAATGGAATGGAGGAGCCGTATTTTTACCGTAATAAAGGCCAGTTCCCTTTGTCATACGATGAGAAAAACGGACTGAAAATCGGGTTTTACGCGCCCAGAAGCCACAGAATAACCGACCTTGACGAGTGTCTTATACAGCACAAGGCAACTAAGGATATTATCGCTGTTTTCAGACAATTTATAGCTGAATACGGCATAAGCATATACGATGAGAACACCCATAAGGGTCTGATGAGAACGATTCTGACGAAAACGGCTGTAAATACGGACGATATAATGGTTTGCGCCGTAATAAACGGGAAAAATCTTCCCAATTCGGACAAGCTTGTGGAAATGCTTCGGAAAATTCCGGGAATGCGCTCAATTCTAATAAATATCAACACAAAAAACACCAATGTGGTACTCGGCGGCGAGACAAAGCTTTTGTGGGGAGATGACTATATCATTGAAAAAATAGGGGATATTTCCTATAAGATCTCAGCTCTTTCATTTTTCCAGGTGAACACGAAACAGACGGAAGTCATCTGCCGGAAGATCCTCGATTTCGGCAATTTTTCAAAGGATGATACAGTTTTGGATCTTTACTGCGGAATCGGGACCCTTTCTCTTTGGGCGGCAAAGAAAGCGGGAAGGGTTTTCGGAGTGGAAATCGTCCCTCAGGCTATTGAGGACGCAAGGGAAAACGCCGGAATGAACGGAATAGAAAACGCGGAATTTATGATTTCTTCAGCAGAAGACGCTGCACCCATGCTTCTGGAAAAAGGCTTCAGGCCTGCGGTAGTTATGGTCGATCCGCCTCGAAAGGGCTGTGATGAGACTGTTCTTAACGCAATCGTGAAAATGAATCCAAACAGGATAGTATATGTTTCCTGCAATCCTTCCACCCTTGCGAGAGATCTGAAAAAGCTGGGCGAGGAAGGGTTTAAGCTTGAAAAAATAGAGGGAGTGGACCAGTTCGGACGAACGGGACATGTGGAGTGCGTAGTTTCGTTATATAAAAACAAACAAAACAAATATTAATTCCGAAGTACTAACTCTGATAAATTCTGCAATAGCGAGGCAAAAAAGTATGAAAGGAACAATACGTATTAAAACCGAGAGGTTCATTCTGAGGGAACACAAAATTGAAGATGCGGAACATTTATACAATCATTTGGGAACAGATGAAAGGATGATTGAATTTTCCGGATGGAATCCATATGCGACACCTGAATCAGCCCGCGAAACGGTGCAGGATTTTATTGACAGAGGTGATGATGAAAACTTTTATGGGTGGGCTGTTGAACATAATAGCGAAATTATTGGAACCGTCGGGGCTTATGATTATGATCCTGAAGAAAGCTCAGCGGAAGTCGGAATAAGCATATTTCGTACCCACTGGGGAAAAGGCTGTGCTTCCGAGGTCTTGCGGACCGTACTTCGCTATTTAACGGAGCAGAGAAATGTAAAGATCGTCAGAGCATGGTGCGCCAAGGATAATATTGGTTCCCGAAAAGCAATGGAGAAATGCAGGATGAAATTGGTGAGTATTGAAAAAGATGCTCTTTCCATAAACGGACATATATTTGACAGACTTAATTATGAATACAGAGGTATATAAAATCCGGATTATGGATCGGAATATATATTTATTTAAAACGGTATAGAGCTTTAAATAACAGGAGATTACCTATGAACAGAAAAAACATCGCGCTTATACTTGAATGGATACCAATAATTTCGGCGCCTGTATCCTACATATTAGTCATGGCGGCTTCTGACTCGGATCTGGTCAGGAGGATAATATCCATAACCATGGTACTGGCGTTCTTTGGATTTGTGTTTGCCATAATAGGCCGCAAGCTTGACAGGGAAGACAGAACAGTGCGGATTTTGAGTATATTGGACAGGCTGGCGACTGTATATGTGATTGTGTTTTATGCAATCGCGATATTCAGTTTCGGATTATGAAGCCGATATAACGCCTGCGGAGGAGAGACAATATGGCAAATATAATAACAATAATCAGAATAATACTGAGCGGAGCGCTGCTTTTCTGTCCGGTGTTGTCTCCGGCATTTTATGCGCTTTATTTATCGGCCGGATTTTCCGATATGATAGATGGAACAGTAGCAAGAAAAACCGGTACGGTCAGCGAATTCGGCTCAAGGCTGGATACTGCGGCCGATATTGTGTTTGTGGCAGTATGCCTTATAAAACTTCTTCCGATATTGAACATTCCCATATGGATTTGCCTTTGGATTGCCGGAATTGCTGCAATTAAGCTGAGCAGTATAGCTGTGGGACATATGAGACTTAAAAAATTTGTCGCGGTGCATTCCTTTATGAACAAACTGACAGGAGCTGTCTTATTTATCTTTCCTCTGACATTGAGGTTTGCTGATGTGAAATACAGCGCGGCGGCGGTATGCGCTGTAGCGACAGCGGCGGCAATTCAGGAAGGATATACTGTTTTGCTGATGTCTGCCGGATGATGGTTTGGAAACGAAAAAACAATTTTGAAAATATCAGACAAACTTATGGATTGTATAGGTAAAAACGGAGGATTTTTTCATGCTTATAAACTTTAATGCCATAAACGAAATGACAATGCCGGGAATGAATAACGGCACAGGCGAAATGACCGTCCGTATGTTCAATGACGATAAATACAGAATGATCCACACTGTGATCCATCCCGGAGGTTCTATAGGACCTCACGTTCAGGAATCGGGAGACGATATAAATTATGTGATTTCCGGAGAGGGGAAAGCCTTTTGTGATGGTATCGAAGAGACGCTTGCTCCCGGAATGTGCCATATTTGCCCTAAGGGCTCGGAGCACAGTATTATAAATACAGGTGATGAAAATCTTGTGATTTTCACAATAGTAGCGAAGAAATAACTGCAGACTATTAAATAACCATATGAATAATAAATAAGAAAAAACAGAGCAAACAGCTTTTGATTGCAGAGTTTGACATCTGCCGGAAAATCAGAATGAGTATAGTATGAGGGGGAATTATTATGTTTAGTTATGTTTGGCCTATTGCGCTGGTTGTTGCCTCGAATGTAGTGTATCAGATCTGCGCTAATTCCGTGCCGAAGGGAATGGATACCATGGCGGCTCTGACTGTTACATATCTGGTAAGCGCCGGTGCAACAGCGATTCTTTATATTGTACTCAATCGTGGAGGCAGTCTGATAAAAGAATACGGCAAGCTGAACTGGTCGCCCTTTGTGTTTGGAATAGTGCTTGTGGGATTGGAGACCGGATGGATATATGCATACAAAGCCGGATGGCAGGTCAGTACGGCATCAATTGTTCAAAGCGCTTTTCTTGCGGCAGCTCTTATGTTCGTTGGCTACTGGCTTTACCGCGAGGCTCTTACATGGAACAAGATTTTAGGTGTTGCTATATGTATGGTTGGGCTTGTATTCATTAATTACAAATAAGTTATGCAGATTTGCTGAAAATGTATGTAAATAACTATATTTTCGATAAAAACGATATATTATGACAAAAGCTTGAGGGAGTGAGCAAAATGAAATTATATAAGAGATTTACGATGGTAGCTATGGCGTTTTTGTTTGTGCTTTCGGCGTCGGCATGCGGAGCTCCAAAAGAAGCTGATAATCAGAATTCGGGAGATGTGTCAGTTGCCCAAACAGAGACAGCGGAACAAGCCGTCGAAAAAAACGGCAGCGTTATGATTCTTTTTACAAGCGACGTTCACTGCGGCGTGGACCAGGGCTTCGGATACGCCGGACTTGCCCAGATAAGGCAGTCTTATGAAAACCAGGGGTATACGACTATTCTTGTGGATGACGGAGATTCTATACAGGGCGAAGCTCTTGGTACATTGACAAAAGGTGAGGCGATGATTGAGCTTATGAATGCCGTTAAGTATGATGCGGCAATCCCCGGAAACCATGAATTTGATTATGGAACGGACAGGTTCATAGAACTGTCCGAAAAGGCGGAATTTCCTTACATAAGCTGTAACTTCAATAAAGAAGGAGAGCTTGTTTTCGACCCTTATACAATAATAGAGGCTGAAGGCATGAGGATCGCTTTTGTGGGAGTTACAACACCGACTACAATAGTAACCACTTCATCCAGTAAATCTTTTATGAATGAAAGCGGGGAATATGTTTACGGTTTTATGCAGGAAGATAACGGACAGGCTCTTTATGAAGCGGTTCAGAATGCCGTGGATGATGCCAGAGCCGAAGGCGTGGATTATGTTTACGTACTTGGGCATATGGGAATGGAAGCAAACGCAGGCCCGTGGACTTACGCGGATGTAATATCCAATACAAATGGAATAGATGTATTTCTGGACGGACACAGTCATGATACGGAGCAGGTCGTAATGAAAAATAAGGACGGAGAAGATGTTGTGCGGTCAGCCTGCGGCACAAAGCTTAATTGTATAGGATACAGCTTGATTTCCCCGGATAACGGGATTGAAGAAACAAATATACTGATATGGCCTAATAAAAACAACGCTCCGGAAATCTTCGGAATTGAAAATGAAATAAGCGGGAAAATAGATGAAAAGATGACAGTGCTGAAAGAGACTTTGAATAAAGTTGTCTCTAAGTCAGATGTATACCTCACAATAAATGAACCCAATCAGCTGGATTCAAACGGAAACCCTATCCGCATGGTCCGCAGAGCCGAAACAAATCTGGGCGATTTCTGCGCTGACGCAATAAGAAACCAGTCCGGAGCGGATATAGGATTTGCCAACGGAGGCGGAATAAGAGCGGAAATTACCGCGGGCGACATTACATATGAGAATGTAATAAATATATATCCTTATGGAAATGAGATCTGCCTTATAGAATTGACGGGACAGCAGATATTGGACGCCCTGGAATGGGGCAGCAGGCTGGTTCCCGAAGAGTCTGGAGCATTCCTTCAGGTTTCGGGTCTCAGCTATGAAATAGACCTTTCGGTAGAAAGCGGCTGCGTTGCGGACGGCTCTATGATGGCGGGAATAGAAGGAGAACGCAGGGTTAAAAATGTCATGGTCGGAGACGAGCCCATTGACCCTGATAAAACATACACTCTGGCCAGCAGTGACTTTCTGCTTCTCAATGATGGAGACGGAAATACCGCATTTCGGGGCGCAAAGGTTCTCTCAGACAGTATAAAACTGGATAATCAGGTGCTTATAGACTATATTGAGGAAACTCTTGGCGGCACTATCGGTGAGGAATATTCCGACCCTTATGGTCAGGGGAGAATTGTTGTTATAGATGAATGAGATCAAAGGAGGCAGCCCAATGTTCAGAAAAATGCTTCGTTTCAAACAGCAAATTACTAATGATGAATGTATAGAAATATTGAAAACCGAGCTCAGGGGCGTTTTGTCTGTCCTTGGCGATGATGATTACCCTTACGGCCTGCCCATAAACCATTTCTATTGCGAGGCGGACGGAAAGCTCTATTTCCACAGCGGAAAAATCGGGCACAAAATAGACGCGGTGAAAAGGCATGACAAAGCTTCCTTCTGCGTTTATGACAAAGGCTTCCGCAAGGAAGGCGACTGGGCTCTGCAGATAAAAAGCGTAATCGTGTTCGGTAGAATCGAAATTATTGAGGACAGGGAAAAAATATATGAAATTTCCCGTCAGCTTAGCTATAAATTTACAAAAGACGAGGAATACATAAAAAAGGAAATAGAAAATTCAGGTCCGGCCACATTCATGTTTGCCCTGAAGCCTGAACACATAACAGGAAAACTGGTAAACGAGGCATAAACATTTTGTGTTGAAAACTACTATAAGTCAGGTTAGAATAGAGTTATAAAAAGGAGTTGATTTTATGGATGAAAAAGCATTAATCCTTGAAACAATGAAAAAGGCCGGCGAGCCTTTAAACGCTGGAAAGGTAGCGGAGCTCACAGGTCTTGACAGAAAGGTTGTAGACAAAGCATTTGCGGCAATGAAAAAGGAAGGCTCTATCGTATCTCCCGTGAGATGCAAATGGGAGCCTGCGGAAAAATAACAAATGAGCAGAATTATGAACATAGCGGTTAGATATTATTCAAGAAAAGGCCATACAAAAGCAGTTGCAGACGCCATAGCGAAAGCGGCCGGAGTTTCTGCGGTTTCCGTTGACAGCGCAGGAGCGGATATAAATGAGCCTGTGGATTTTCTTTTCATCGGCGGAGCCCTTTATGCTCACAGGCTGGACAAGCATTTAAAAGAGTATTTGAGCGGCATTAAGGGCGAAAATGTAAAAAAAGCGGCAGTATTTTCCACAGCGGCATTTTCAAAGCATGCTGTTGACCTGATAAAAAAAGGTCTTGCGGAAAAGGGAATTGACGTTGAGGAAGAATTCTTTTACGCAAAAAGCATGCCCAGCGAGGCACAGCTGAAGGATGCGGAAGCCTTCGCGGAAAAGTTTTTGTAATTTTCGATAAAACATTATGTATGGAGGAAAAAACTATGATAATTAAAGCGGTAAAGCTTTATGATAACGGATTTATGACTCAGCCCTTTGCATTTGGCGGAGAAGAGGGCATGGATAAATTTGACGCATCTGTAAGATATCGTTCCAGTCTCCAAAATTATGTAATAGACACAGGCAGTGAGATAATTCTTGTGGATACTGGTATGCCTTCTGAGGTTCCCGAGCAGGTTCCGGAAGACAGCACGATGATTTATATGGGAACGAAGGTAAAGAATTATGTTTCTGCTCTTGCCGAAGCAGGCTACAAACCGGAGCAGGTAAGTAAAATCCTCATAACCCATAAGCATGCAGACCACACAGGAGAGCTGAGGGCTTTCCCCAACGCGCAGATATTTGCTTCCCGTGAGGAGGCGAAAGCGGACGAACTGCAGTATCCCAATGTTGTTCCCGTTGATTTTGCTGACGGGCCATACAAGAATTTCCCTGAATCCAAAAAAATAGCCGACGGCATTTATTATATCAGGGCAGTCGGACATACAACAGGAAACAGTATTGTAATTGCAGAATCTGACGGACTTTATTACATGATGCACGGTGATGTAACATATACAGATGAGGCTTTGTACGAAAACAAGCTCTCCATAGTCTTTGAGGATCCCGCGGCAGCGAGAAAGACCCTTGACGCGGTTCGCGAATTCATCAGAAACAACCCTACGGTTTATCTGTCGACACACACGCCTTTGGGATATGAGAATCTTGAAAATAAGAAGGTTGTTGATCTTGACAATCCTCCGGAGCCCATTCCCGTAGGCGAGATTGAAAAGAAGGAAGCTACCGGAAAATATATCTGCTCGGTTTGCGGGTATATTTATGATCCTGCAGAACACGACGGAGTAGCATTTGAGGACCTTCCCGATGACTGGCGCTGTCCCAGATGCAAACAGCCCAAGGAAAAATTCAATAAAGCATAATCGTTCTGAATTTATAAGCAGTCGATTTACCATAAAGGTATTTCGGCTGTTTTTTTATTTGGCATAAAAATCCGGAGATGAATTTGAGCGGCAAATAATTTTGATTTTTGAGCACAAACACCTTTTTGATGCGTTATACATACAGAGGAGGCAAATATCCATGGATTTAAAAGAACAATACGACCGACTCCTCCGGTACTGCTATATGAAAACAAAAGATCCGTATCTGGCAGAGGATATAGTTCAGGAAACATTTCTGAAATTCTGGCAGAGCCGATCCTATAAAGATACCGGAAAGGAGATGGCATACCTGTATACCATAGCCAGAAATCTGTGTATAGACGGATTCAGAAAACCGAAGACCGAAAATATTGATGATTACGCCTCTTCTGCGGTATATGTCATGTCTGAACAGGAAAAGGCGGTCACACAGCTTGCGTTAGAGGAAGCGCTTAATAAACTGCCGGATGATTTAAGAGAAATTGTAACGCTGCGGTATGTCAGCGGGATTTCTGTTGCAGATATCGGCAGGATCGTAGGTATGTCGAGATTTTCGGTATACAGGAGGCTTAAGGAAAGCTTGCGGATTTTAAAAAAGTATCTGGAGTGAGGTGAGTTTTATGACAGAAAAAGATTTAAAAGAACAACTGAAAATGGCATATAGTCTGCCGGAATCCGATTCCCGGAAGAGGTTTATCCGTGCGTATCAGAAGCGCTCTCTTCAGCTGGGGACCATTCTCAGGATTGAGCTTGAGTTTATGGGTATAAGAAGCGTTTTTGCGGGAATTTTTCTGTTCATAATTCTGTATGCCGGATACCGGTCGCACAATCCGGATTTCACGTGGCATTTATCATGTGTAATACCGGCGGCGGCGCTGATGCCAATGACAGCTTTGGGGAGGTCTGAGCGGTACAAAATGTCGGAGCTTGAAGCCGCAAGCAGATTTTCCGCCTGTTTTGTGCGTCTTGTAAGACTGATGATTCTGGGAATATTCAGTTTGATTGTACTTATTTGCGTATGTTTCTGGCAGGCAGGCGTGCTTCAGGCGGGAACAGGAGAAATACTCCTTACCATAGCGATTCCTTACCTGATTAATGTATACGGCGGAGTTGCAATTTCCAGAAAATGGCACGGAAGAGAAAGTATTTTCGGTATTATTGCTGTTTGTATGATTTCTTGCGTTTTGCCAGCTGTTATCAGAAATATACGTCTGCAGGAAGTAATGCCTGCGGCGGCAGTTGTTGTGATTACCATTGCGGTGGTATTGGGAATCGCCAAAGAATGTATGATATATGTGAAAGAGAGTGAGAAAACGATATGGAACTTGTGTTAGACAGACTGACAAAGCAATACAGCAATAAAATCGCAGTGGACAGAGTGTCTGCCAGATTAAAACCGGGAGTTATCGGCCTTATTGGAGCAAATGGAGCAGGAAAAACCACACTTATGCGGATGATTTGCGGGATACTGAAACCTACAGGCGGAACAGTGACATTCAAAAATGGCTCTCAGCTTGATGTTTCTGAAGAAATGTATAGGGATATATTGGGATATCTGCCGCAGGACTTTGGGTATTACCCTGATTTCAGAGGAAGAGATTTCCTGATGTATATGGCGGCTCTGAAAGGTCTGGACAAGAAAACGGCAAAAAGAAAATGCGATGAGCTTCTGAAAATCGTAAATCTGGAAAATGCCGCGGATAAAAAAATCAAAACCTATTCAGGAGGCATGAAGCAAAGGCTTGGCATAGCCCAGGCGGTGCTCAATGACCCGAAAATACTTATTCTGGATGAACCAACAGCCGGACTGGACCTGAAGGAAAGAGTGAGATTCCGAAATCTTATTGCAGAGCTTGGAAAAGACAGCATTGTTATATTATCCACACATATAGTATCGGATGTGGAGCATATTGCCGACCGTATACTTATGATGAAGGACGGACAGTTCATATATGACGGCGAATGTGACGAGATCGGCATGGATTTGGAAGAATTCTATCTCAGGGAATTCGACAGGGAGGTTTAGAAATGAGCAACACAGGAACACTTTATAAAATGGAGCTTAAGAAAATCCTGATGAAAAAAATTGTCTGGATTATGCTGGCAATCGGCATAGTCATGTTTATCTCAAATGTTTTGCCGATTATCGGAGAAAATAATATAGTTTTTCCTGATGGAACATCAATGTCCGTATATGAAGCGATTCGGATACAGAAAAATACAAGCGAAAGTATTTCAGGAAAAAAGATAGATGATTCTCTTCTGAACAAAATGAGAAATGATATTAGGGCTTTTCTTGCGGATAAGGAAGATTTGCCTTATAAAGGACGAAATAAATCGGATACCTATCCGGGGATATGGTTTGCGGCCCGAAAGCTGGGATATGAGGATTTTATGACAAAGCTTTACAATCAGTTCGGAGACGCAGACGATCCCAATAAAAAAATAATGGAATGCACAGCCGGTGAGTATTATCGGATGGTAAGGGATAATTTGGATTATACATTTGAAAATGAAGGAGTTACAGAGGAAGAAAAGGCGTTCTGGATTCAGAAGTTTAGCGGTTCGGGTTCGGATATAACTTATGAATATGCCGCAGGATGGAATGAGTTTGCGGATCCCTTCGTAATATATATCTGGTTTGCGTTTCTGCTTATAAGCGTAAGTCTTGCCGGTACATTCAGCGAAGAGAACGCATTTCGTACAGATGCCGTGATTCTCAGCGCGAAAAATGGCAGAACCCCGGTATGTCTTGCGAAGCTGTGGGCCGGAATCACAGTGGCTGCTGTGGAAATGGTTCTTATTATCGGAATTAATATGGCGGTTTGTCTGGGTACTTATGGAATCGGCGGGTGGAATGCTCCTCTGATTATGATAGCTCCGTATACGGCATGGAATATTACTGTAGGGCAGGCATTTACATTGCTCATATGGCTGTCTCTGGTAATGTCAGTTGTTTTTGCCGTGTTTACTATGTTCTTGTCTCGTTTGTCAGGCAAAAGCATGGCAGTTATAGCTGTTCAATTCGCAATATTTTTTATATGTCTGTTCAGTATTCCCAATAATCAGGGGTTGATTTCCAGACTCTGGGAAATTCGCCCGACAGGATTTCTTAATATCTATACATTTATGGAATACAGGCTGTTCAAAATAAGAGGGAGTTATTTAGATGTATTTCAAATGGGAACGGTTATATATATTATTATCATTGCGGCGCTGATACCTGTAATTTGCCATACTTATAAGCATATGCAGATTAAAAGCCGCTAAATTATGCCTGTGTTTTTACAAGGAGCAGCCGATTTGCCAAAAGGCATTCGGCTGTTTTTGTGTGAAATCAACATACTTCCCGAATATTCTTGCATTTTTCCTTTTTAAGGTTTAATATTTTTTATATATTTGCTTTAAAAGTTGGTATGATGTTAATTTCTCGGGAGAATTTCAAATGAATTTCTATGGGATTTTTTATAAAAAAACATATATGTGTTCCGGCTTAATGGAAAAAATCGTTTTATCTGAGCCCAATGCCGGAGGTGAAGCCTTATGAACCGTTTCCAGGCTAATATATGTCTGATTCTGGTGACCTTCTGCTGGTCCGCGGAGGTAATAATTACCGCGTGCGTGCCTGAAGATGTTGTGCCTTTTGCATTGACAAGCATTACATCTTTAATAGGTGGCTGTCTTTTATGGTTCCTGTTTCGCGGAAGGATTAAAAAGTGCATTGAGGCGCAGTCCAAAAAGCAGATTTTATACTGTTTTGGTCTGAGCGCGCTTAACTGTGTCTATAACGTTCTTTTTATGACCGGCTGGAAGTATTTTGATGTGTCATCAGGCGCGTTTTTGATATGTTTTACAGCTGTAGTAATGCCATTTGTATTAATCGTCAGGAGAGAATCGGTGGATAAAAAGACATGGCTTTCATCGGCGCTGATTTTCTGCGGGGTTCTCTGCGCAATTGCGGGAGTGGTCATCAGAGGACAGATGCCGGGGCTTATACTCATTATAATAGGATGCGCCATGAGAGTTGTATTTACGTGTATGCTCAATAAATATGTAAAAGAGTATGATCCCGTTGTAATTTCCACATTTATATCATTGTTTGTAGGCGTTATAGCTTTCGTCCTCTGGTCTGTTATTCAGCACAATACATTCGGCGCGATAGAATGGGAAGGAACAACTATAGCCAGTCTTGCGGTCTACTCATATTTTATTATCGCTTTTGCCCAGACCGTCAACATTTTTGCGCAGCGCAGAACAACGGTTTCCAATGCTACTGTCATTTATTCGGTTGAAATCGTATTTTCAATCATCCTCGGAGCGGTTGTGCCGTCAATGCTGATAGATCCTGTAAAGGTGACGCCCAGAATAATACTGGGTCTTATATTTGTTGTTGTGGGAAATCTTGTTGAAATCGCGGATTTTGGGAAAAAGAAAAGATTATCCGAGCCCAGTACCGGAGGTGAAGCTGTATGAATCGTTTTCAGGCGAATTTATGCCTGCTTCTGGTAACGTTCTGCTGGTCAGCAGAAGTAATAATGGCCGCGTGCGTACCGGGCGATGTCGTGCCCTTTGCAATGACCTGCGTTACCTCGTTAATAGGAGGCGGCTTCCTGTGGTTTCTGTTTTCCAAACGAATTAAAAAGGGCTTTAGTGCGCAATCTAAGAAACTGATTCTTCTTTGTTTCGGCCTGAGCGGTCTGAACTGTGGCTATAATGTGCTTTTTAAGATCGGCTGGAAGTATTTTGATGTATCTTCCGGAGCGTTTTTGATATGTCTTACATCTGTAGTGCTGCCATTTGTGCTGATTGCGAGGAAAGAGACGGTTGAGAAGAAGACGTGGATTTCTTCCGGATTGATTTTCTGCGGTATTCTTTTTGCAATAACCGGATTAATAGGAAGAGGTCAGATTCCGGGTTTTATTATTATAATAATAGGCTGTACTCTCAGGGTTTTATTTATATGTCTGCTCAATAAATATGCCAAAGAGTATGATCCCGTTGTAATTTCAACATTAATATCTTTATTTGTCGGTATTATAAGCTTTGGTATCTGGTTTGGCATTCAGCACAATACATTCGGAGCGATACAGTGGACAGGAATAACCATAGCCAGTCTGGCTATATATGCATATTTCATTATAACATTTGCTCAGACTGTCAATATTTTTGCTCAGAAAAGGACTACTGCGGCCAATGCTACAATAATCTATTCTCTGCAGGTTGTATTTTCGGTTGTTCTCGGGGCGATCGTGCCGGCAACGCTCATAGATCCGGTAGATATTACCCCCAAAGTAATTATAGGTCTTGTGCTTATTGTTGTGGGTACTATGGTGGAGGTTCTTGTATTCAGAAAACGGCAGGAAGGAAATATTCCGGTGTCGGAATAGAGGTGTCATTATGAAACGGAAAAAAACGGTTATAATGTTAATAATTATATATTTAATTCTGGCATTTCCTTTTAAGGCGCTGGAAATCATTCCAGGATTTACGGATGTTCGTCCGGTTAATATGCTGGTTCCGGTATTTGGTATTTTTTTCGGGATTCCGGGATGCCTTGTATTTGCGTTCGGGAATTTGTTCATGGATTTTGTAAGCGACAGTATCCGCTGGTCCTCAATAGCAGGTCTGATCGCGAATTTTGTCGGACCGTATTTTATATATAAATATTATAATAAAATATCGAAAAAGCCGTTTAGTCTTAGGAAGGGCAGGGAAATACTCACATTTTTAGTGATTTCGTTTATCGCTGCCGTATTGGAAGCGGCTATAATAACTCCTTCTGTGGCGATTATATATCCGGAAGTGGATGCTAAGCTTTTTGCGTTAACTGTGGTGGCAAATACATTTATTTTCCCTGTTTTGTTCGGTATGCCCATCATTATGCTTATGCACAATGAACTGGGATTTAAAATCTTCAAGGACAGGGAGAAGGATAAACAGGAAGTGTCATGAATTTGTAAGATTTTTAAAAGAAATGCCGGTTAAAATTAAATATTTTTAAGGTTTATAATAATAAATAAAAAGTCTCTTTCTGATACAATATATGTATGGATTGAGGCTTTATTATTTTGCCGGAAAGAAGGGTTCTTAAAATGAGAAAAAGAAACATATCGGCAGTTTTGTTTGTTCTTGTCCTTGCCATATTGATTTTCGGGGTTAAGTTTTACGGATACTCCAAGCCGAGAGAAATGATTTCGGTAAACAACAGTGAACTTGCCTGGAATCTTATACTTGTAAACAGAGCGAACAAAATCCCGAAAGATTATGAGGTTAATTTAATAACTCTTTCCAACGGCGAGCAGGTGGATGAAAGGATTTATCCGGAGCTTCAGGCCATGTTTGATGACGCAAGGGCTGCCGGACTGGGACTTTTTGTCGCTGCCGGATACAGAACCGATGAAACACAGCGGACGCTTCTCAATGAGAAGATCGAAGAATACCGCAAAGACGGATATTCGGATGAAAAGGCTGAAGAACTTGCGGGCGAATGGGTCGCAGTCCCCGGAACAAGCGAGCACCAGCTGGGGATTGCCGTTGATATAAATGCTGACACACAGATTTCCTCAAAATACGAAGTTTATGAATGGCTTGCGGAAAATTCATACAAATATGGTTTTATAAACAGATACCCAAGGGACAAAGTCAAAATAACCGGTATAGAAAATGAACCTTGGCACTACCGCTATGTGGGAAGGGAAGCGGCTGAGGAAATGTACGCAAATGGATTTTGTCTTGAGGAATATATTGAACAGCTTCAGTAAATATCTGGAGCTGTTTTTTAAATTGAAATTATGGCTGGCAAGATTTGGTTTTTGGTTGAAAAATATGAAGTATAAGGATATAATTATTCTTAAGTACTGCTTCGCAATAAATATACAGCAGAAGCAGGATTCGGACGGTTTTGCAGACATAAAAAAGAGTGAAGTTATGGGTATTCATGAAATAAAACTGAAAATTCAATCTGAAGCCGATTTATATAATCCTTTTGATGTGGATGAGACTGTAATCAGCGATGATGTGGCTTCATACATAAATCAGAGGTACAGAGAAAAGCACTGGAAGGACAAACTGGTGCTGAATATTATTTCCGGCGAGGATATCGATTTGGATAAGCTTAATGCCGCTTTAAGGCATTACATAGACGGTGAGTTTATGGTGCTCCTCAATGAAAGGCAGAAAAACTTGATTAAGCAGATATGGATGTTTTTCGTAGGAGCGGTGTTGATAGGAATAAGAATATACGCGCCGCCTGAGCTTCCGGTTTTTGCCAAAGAATTGATCTCTACTGTCGGAGCGTTTTCTCTTTGGGAAGCGTCCAGTATCTGGATAGTAAAAAGTCCTGCGGGAATTTTTAAAAGAAAGTGGCTTGAGGCTGTTTCCAAGACAGAGATAAAATTGACTAAAATATAGATTTGATATATTATATTATGCGTAATTTAGTGTGTTATGGGGGAAGTGCTATGAATTGGAAAAAAATATTTGCGTTTATAATGAGCGCGCTTATCGCCCTTGGAAGTGTTTGTGCAGCCGCTGCGGCTGAAAATGAGGGAGAAGATGCGTATATAGTTATCCTGAAGGACGGAGCCGAGCCCATAGAAGGTCTTTCGCCTATACCTTATGCGGAAAACTATTATACCGCGGATGATCTGGACTTTGTTGCGGATTCCCGGGATGTGGAAGGAATCTTTGAAAACAGCCGTCTGGAGCTCGGAGTAAATCTTCAGCACGAAGACCTTGTAGGAGCGTATATAACAGGAAGAAACTTCCTTGGAGAAGAAGGCCATCAGGATACATCGGATTTTGTCGA
>JAFWDD010000029.1 GCA_017534115.1 Bacillota bacterium
CCGCCAAGTTCCTTCTGCTGGCTTACGAAGTATTTCTGTGAATGAGACACAACGGCCATCATAATTGCGAATCCTATCAAAGCCGCGCCAATACCGCAAACAGCTATAAGCGGATTGGACATAAACATCATGAATACCGAACCTATAAGCATCGCCGCAGAAGTAACCAGAGATGAAAATGTCTGGTTCATTGTCTGACCCACCGTATCAACGTCATTTGTCACGCGGGAAAGAGTATCTCCCGTTGAATTCGTATCAAAATAATTCAGGGGAAGACGGTTTATCTTTTTGGATATATCCCTTCTCATGTCCCTTGTAAGTTTCTGAGCTACTGTAGCCATAAGCTGACCCTGAGTAAAATTAAGGCCAAAGCCTATTAAATAAAGCACAGCCAGTGTAATGCAGATTTTAACTATTGCATTAACATCTATATTCCCACCATTCAGTCCTGATGTAATCAGATTGGTGACCTGAGAAAGTTTACTTGGACCTATTAAGTTGAGCACACAGCCTGCAATGGACAAAATTGCCGCACAAACAAGCATTATACGCCATTTCTTCATATAGCGAAGCAAATTGAGATATGCCTTTTTCAGATCCTTGCTTTTTTCAAAGGACCTTCCTCTCATACCGGGCATACCGGGATTTTGTCTTTGTATCTTTTCAGCCATCTGTTACACCTCCTCACGCAGATTCCAGTTCTTCACGGGTTAACTGAGACCGGGCAATCTCCTGATATACTGAACAGGTTTTTAAAAGTTCAGAATGCGTACCTATGCCAACTGCCCTGCCATGTTCCAAAACTATGATCTTGTCGGCATCCTTGATTGTACCGATTCTCTGTGCTACTATGAACAATGTTGTGTTTTCCGCTTCTTTTTTAAGCGCGGAACGCACAGCTTTGTCCGTTTTATAATCCAAAGCCGAAAAAGAATCGTCAAATACAAGAATTTCAGGTTTTCTTGCAACAGCCCTCGCAATGGAAAGCCTCTGCCTCTGTCCTCCGGAAAAATTGGTCCCGTTCTGAGCTACATGAGCTTCAAAAGCGCCTTCCTTCTTCATTATGAATTCAGTGCTTTGTGAAACGGCTGCCGCTTCTTCTACTATACCTTCCTGCATTTCGTTTCCGTTGTTACCGTATCCGATATTACTTTTTACAGTGCCCGAAAACAGTATTGCCTGCTGAGCTGCATATCCGATCCTGTCCCTGAGGGCTTCCTGTGAATATTCCTTTACATCTATTCCGTCTACAAGGACCTGCCCTTCAGTTGCATCGTATAATCTGGGAATCAGAGAAATAAGCGTGCTTTTTCCCGAGCTTGTAGCTCCGATAATCGCTATGGTTTCTCCCTGATTTGCCTTGAAACTAATATCTTTAATTACATCATCACCGCCGTCCGGATATCTGAACGAAACGTTTCTGAATTCCACAGTACCCTTTTCAACAGGCTTTTCAGATGTATTACGGGTAATTCTGATGCCGTCCTTTATTCTTGCCTTTGTTTCCAGAACCTCAAGGATCCTGTTTGCTGAGACCTGAGCTCTCGGCAGAATTATCAATATCATGTTAAGCATCATGAATGCCATAATGACCATCATTGCGTAATTTGAGAAAACTACCATATCCGAAAATATGGATAATCTGCTCCCTGCTCCTGCCGCCGCAATTATAAATGTTCCGGCCCAGTAGACCGAAAGAGTAAGTCCTGAGCTTATAAGTGTCATTCCGGGACCCATAAGAGCCATTACCCTGTGAGCCGCAAGATTGTTCTCCGTAATTTCATCATTAGCGTCTGAAAACTTCTTTTCCTGATAATCCTCTGCGTTATAAGCGCGGACTACACGAATTCCCGTCAGCTGTTCTCTTGTTACACGGTTGAGCTTGTCTGTAAGGTCCTGCATTTTCTGAAATCTGGGCATTGCATATCTCAGTATGAATGCAAGCATAATTACGAGAACTATTACTGCAATTCCCGTAGCCGTTGTCCATTGCCAGTTCTTTCCGGCAATCTTGAGTATTGCCCATACCGCCAGTATAGGAGCCTTTACAATCGCCTGAAGCCCCATGGCAACCAGATTCTGTATCTGGGTTATATCGTTGGTATTTCTGTTAATAAGGCTGGCAGTAGAAAAATGATTGATTTCCTCCATGGAAAAATCAAGTATCCTGTCATATACCTTTTCCCTCAGCGTCTTTGCAACTCCGGAAGCCACTCTCGCCGCAAAGAATCCTACGATCATCGAAGTCCCCATACTTCCCAGCGCACAGATTATCATATATATTCCGTGCCGAACAATGTCGCTTACAGCCGAACCTTCCGTTTCAACAAGCGTTGTTATTGCCGACATATATCCGGGCAGTCTCAGATCCAGCCAGACCTGAAATACAATAAATATTACACAAACAGCCGCATATCTTTTCTGTGTGCCGCTCATGTTATTCTTAAGAATTTTCCACATAGTTTAAACTCCTCCTTTTATAAACTACATGCAAAAGCTTTTCCTTAAATAATCGCTGATTTTTAATTTATTCAGCTCACTCTTATAAATTATTCAATACCGTTTACGATCCTCGATAAATAGGTCATAAATTGTTTCTTTTCCTCGTCTGTCAAAGGGCTCAAAATCCCGTTTTCTACCTGCCTCATAAGCAATCTGGCCTCTGCGCAATATTCTCTGCCCTTTTCGGTTATGCCGATTACACGAATCCTTTTGTCCGTCGGGTCTGTACAGGCGGCAACCAGATTTTTCTCCTCCAGTCTTGCAGTCAGCCCGTGAACCGTTGATTGCGCGCACATAAGAGCCTTTTCTATCTCCTTCATGGTCAGCATACCCTCTGAATTGAAATTTAGAAGCAGAAGAACTCTAAACTGCGACATTGTAAGCCCCTTATCCCGCAGACTGTTATTGGCATTTTTTTCAAACACTTCGTTTATCTGCTTAATCATTCCTCCTGCCGTGAATCTTGCTTTCATATTTTGCCCATCTCCTGATTAATTTTTTACAGGGTGATAATAGCATGCGAACGAATCTTTGTCAATAGCATGCGATTAAAATTTGCAAAAAAATATAGCAGACTGAATCAAATCAGTCCGCCATCTTTTAAATATCAATGTTATAAACTATTCTGCATCCGGCATTTCCTCGATCAATCCGGAAATAAGCTCTACAAAGTTTTCAGCCGTATCCAAGGTTGCCGCCTGTATATCCTCATGAGAAAGCTTTACGTCCTCCATGCCCGCTGCCATGTTTGTAACCTGACTTATTCCGATTACTCTCATGTTCATATGTCTTGCGGCAATAGCCTCTACAGCTGAGCTCATTCCAATCGTATCAGCTCCTAATTGACGGAACATTCTTATTTCCGCAGGTGTTTCATATTGAGGTCCCGGCACTTGAATATAAATTCCGCTGTGCACTGTTATACCCTTATCATCTGCTACTTTCTGCGCTATCTCACGGAGCTCTGCATCATATACATCGGTCATATCTACGAATCTTTCTCCAAGCTGATCAATGTTTTGGCCTATAAGAGGCGAATGCATAAAGCTTGAAATATGATCGCTTGTAATTACAAAATCACCTACCGTATAATCTGCATTGATTGCTCCTACAGCATGGGTCAGGATTAAGGTATTTGCTCCATAATATGAAGCACTCTTATGGGAAGGACTACATCCTGTATATCATAACCTTCATAATAATGAACTCTTCCCTTCATTATTGCAAGCTTTTTACCTTTATATGTACCAAAAACAAGTGTTCCGTCATGCCCCTGAACGGTGGATCTGGGGAATCCTTCTATTTCAGAGTATTTAATCTCTGCTACAACATCTATATTGTCGGCAAAATATCCCAAACCGCTTCCGAGTACAAGCACTATATCTGGAACAAAATCTGTTCTTTCCTGAATCTGTTCCACACAATAGAGCAGACTATTATAATATTCATCTACATTAAAATCATTAAATTCGCCTGTATATACTGCATCTTCAGTTGATTCTGAAGCCTGTTCGGATAAAACCTCCTTTTTTTTGGTGCATCCTGCAAAGGAAAGTATTAGTATACTTACAAGGAAGATAGTAATTGTTCTTTTATTAAATGCATTTCCCAAACCCATTATATCCCCTTTTCTTAATTAATATAAAATGTTTATTTCTTACTCCCATTCCACCGTAGCCGGCGGCTTGGACGTTATATCATAAACGATTCTGTTTACATTTTTAACCTCATTGACAATTCTTGTGGAAGCCTTATCAAGAACCTCATATGGTATTCTTGCCCAGTCGGCCGTCATAAAGTCGCTGGTTGTCACTCCTCTGAGCGCAAGTGTATAGTCATAGGTTCTTCCATCACCCATTACACCAACACTTCTTATATCAGTAATAACCGCAAAATACTGGTCTATACTCCGCTCCAGTCCGGCTTTTTTGATTTCCTCTCTGAAAATCGCATCGGCATCACGAAGAATATCAAGTTTGTCCTTTGTTATCTCTCCAATAACGCGAATTGCAAGTCCGGGTCCCGGAAAAGGCTGTCTCCAGACAATAGATTCGGGAAGTCCCAACTCAAGACCCATTTTACGGACCTCGTCCTTAAACAGAAGCCTCATAGGCTCTATAAGTTCTTTGAAATCAACCACGGAAGGAAGTCCGCCAACATTGTGGTGGCTTTTTATAACAGCGCTGTCACCCAAACCGCTTTCTATAACATCGGGATAGATGGTTCCCTGAACAAGAAAATCAACTTTTCCTATTTTTTTTGCTTCGTCCTCAAATACCCGGATGAACTCTTCTCCGATAATTTTTCTTTTTTGTTCAGGGTCAGTAACGCCCGAAAGCTTTTTAAGGAATCTTTTCTCAGCGTTTACCCTGACAAAATTGGAGTCAAACATATTTTTGAATACGTTTTCGACTTCATCACCTTCGTTTTTCCGCATAAGACCATGGTCAACAAATACGCAGGTAAGCTGTCTTTCTATTGCCTTTGACACCAAAGCCGCCGCAACAGATGAATCCACACCTCCGGACAAAGCGCACAGAGCTTTTCCGTCTCCAATCTGGGTTTTTATTTTTTCAAGCTGACCCTTTATATAATCGGAAATAACCCAGTCTCCCTTGCATCCGCAAACATTGAACACAAAGTTTCTGAGCATTTCGTTTCCGTTTTCCGTATGGTTTACCTCAGGATGAAACTGAACTCCGTAAAGCTTTTTCTCTTCGTTTTCCATTGCCGCCGCAGGGCATGTGTTTGTAAATGCAGTAATTTTAAAGCCTTCCGGAGCTTTGGATATATAGTCCGTATGGCTCATCCAGCAAATCTGCGTCTTTTCAAACCCTGAAAACAATGTTCCTGTTGTATCAAGAGTAATCGGGGTTTTGCCATACTCGCTTTTTTCAGAAGCGCTTTCCACGGTTCCGCCCAATGTATATGCCATAAGCTGACAGCCGTAGCATATGCCCAAAATGGGAATGCCCAGCTCAAAAATCTCTTTTCCAATATGAGGTGACTCAGGGTCATATACGCTGTTTGGTCCTCCGGTAAATATAATCCCCTTCGGAGAAAGTTTCCTGATTTCATCAAGCGGAGTTCTGAAGGATTTTACCTCGCAGTAAACGCTGAAATCTCTTACTCTTCTTGCTATAAGCTGATTGTATTGTCCTCCGAAATCAAGCACAATTATTAGTTCGTGGTTCATCTATAGATGTCTCCTTTTAATGTTCTGCTTTTAATACTCAGCGCTGTAGTTAGGAGCCTCTTTAGTAATATGAATGTCATGAGGATGGCTTTCCTTAAGACCCGCAGAAGTAATTCTGATGAATCTTCCGTTTTCCTGAAGATCTTTTATTGTAGGTGTTCCGCAGTATCCCATGCCGGCTCTCAAACCGCCTGTAAGCTGGAATACGGAATCCTCAAGACTGCCTTTGAACGCGATACGGCCTTCAACGCCTTCGGGAACAAGCTTTTTGGCGTCTTCCTGGAAATATCTGTCCTTGCTGCCCTCTTCCATAGCTGCAATTGAGCCCATGCCTCTGTATACTTTATATTTTCTTCCCTGATAAAGCTCTGTTTCTCCGGGACTTTCTTCACAGCCCGCAAAGAAGCTGCCCATCATACATACGTTTGCTCCTGCGGCAATTGCCTTAACAATATCTCCTGAGAATTTGATTCCGCCGTCGGCAATAATAGGAATTCCATAAGGTTTTGCGGCCTCTGCGCAGTCAAATACTGCTGTAATCTGAGGTACGCCGATACCAGCAATTACACGGGTCGTACAGATTGATCCGGGTCCGATACCTACTTTAACAGCATCTGCGCCTGCTTCTATAAGATCACGTGTAGCTTCTCCCGTTGCCACGTTTCCGGCAATAACCTGAAGGTCAGGGAAAGCGCTTTTTACCTGTTTTACAGCATTTATAACTCCCGCAGAATGTCCGTGAGCCGTATCAATTACAATAACGTCAACGCTTTTTGCCACAAGAGCGGCAACTCTTTCCATAATATCCTTTGTAACGCCTACTGCGGCGCCCGCAAGAAGTCGTCCGTGCTCGTCCTTTGCTGAATTGGGATATTTGATGGTTTTTTCAATATCCTTGATTGTAATAAGTCCTTTGAGCATGAAATTATCGTCAACTATAGGGAGTTTTTCTATTTTGTACTTGGTAAGAATCCTTTTTGCCTCTTCCAGAGTTGTTCCCTCGGGAGCGGTAATGAGGTTTTCTTTTGTCATAACTTCTTCTATTTTTTTATTGTGATTTGTTTCAAATCTAAGGTCTCTGTTTGTTATGATTCCTACGAGCTTTCCGTTTACTGTAACAGGCACTCCGGATATATGATATTTTTCCATAAGCTGGTTTGCTTCATAAACATAATGCTTGGGAGTAAGCCAGAAAGGATCAATAATAACGCCGTTTTCCGAACGTTTTACCTTGTCAACTTCCTCTGCCTGTTTTTCTATGGACATATTTTTATGAATAATACCGATTCCGCCTTGTCTCGCAATCGCAATGGCCATTTTGGATTCCGTAACCGTATCCATGCCGGCACTCATAATGGGTGCGTTAAGTTTTATTTTCTTTGTCAGATATGTTGAAATATCAACTTCGTTAGGCAGTACATCGGATTTTGCAGGAATAAGCAAAACATCGTCGAATGTAAGACCTTCTTTTACAAGCTTATACATAGTTCACACTCCTTAAATATTCCCATTCAAACTTGAAACAAAATTTACTCTTATAACATTTTAATATTATCTTAGATTATTGCATTTTTATATCGAAAAGTCAAACTTGGTTTCTTCGGTATTAAAGGGATAAAAACGCCTCTTTTTTTAACTTTTGCATACAAAGGGCGGCTTTTTTTCGGATATAAAAAATAACATTTACAATTAAGATTCGTTTTTTTCGAAAAATATGATAAATTGTTATATGTTGTAAATAAATAAACCTGAAATTTTCAAAAAATTTTTTATATCATACATATTTTTTATACTTATAAATTTATTCTGCATAAAAAAACCTCCCGGAAGAAATAATCCGAGAGGAATCTTTTATTTAATCATTTATTACATACAAGTGTATCCGCCGTCAACAGGAAGATTTACTCCGGTCACGTAGCTTGCGCTGGGTGATGCGAGGAAGATTGCCGCAACATCAAGCTCACCTGTATTTCCATATCTTTCTTCCGGAATCATAGTTCTTGCGTTCTGCTGGAAGAAATCCGAATCCAAAGTTTCTCTGGTAAGATCTGTATAGAAATATCCGGGACAGATGGAATTTACGGTAATACCGTATTTACCCCATTCTGCAGCAAGGGCACGGGTAAGGTTTACAACTCCGCCTTTAGCCGCATGGTAAGGAGCAGAACCGGCAACCTTGTTTCCAACCAATCCATACATGGAAGCAATGTTTATGATCCTTCCGTATTTTGCTTTGATCATGGCTTTTTTTGCAACAGCGCGGGATACTTTGAATGTTCCGAAAAGGTCAATATCCATTTCGTTGCGGAACTGGTCGTCTGTAATATCCTCTGCGGGAGCAACAGCTCCTGTTCCCGCATTATTTATAAGAATATCTATGCGTCCGCATTTTTCAAGAACTTTGTCGACCATGGCTTCAACCTGTTCTGTACTGGTAATATCGCATTTCACAGGGAAGGTTTCAACACCAAATTCCTCATTAATCTCTTTTGCTACTTTTTCTATCATTTCCTGTCTGCGGGCAACGGGTACGATAGCCGCACCTTGATTCGCAAGAGCTTTTGCCATCTGAACTCCGAGTCCTGTGGAGCATCCTGTAACAATGGCAACCTGTCCTTTTAAGTCAAAATAATTTTTCATCCGAATTACCTCCTTGTTACTTTATCGTTAATAAAACTAAAGGCTATAGTAATTATATAAACTACCATAGCCTTAAAATAATTTTTCTTATTATACTATATGTTTTTTAAGTTTTCAATCTGATTTAGAAGCAAATCACTCCAAAAAGACTAAATTACATCATGCCGCCCATAGCGCCCATCTGCTGTGCAAGAGCTTTTGCGATAGGATCGTCAAGAACGATATCAGCAACAGCAACTTCTGTTGTAAGGAAGCTTGCTGATACGGAAGCAGCGTTCAGAAGAGCTGAACGTGTAACTTTTGTAGGGTCGATGATTCCCGCATCAATCATATCTACATATTCTTCTGTAAGCGCATTGAATCCCTGTCCGTCAGGAAGAGATTTAACCTTATCAACGATAATAGCGCCTTCAAGACCTGCGTTTTCGGCAATCTGGCGTAAAGGAGCCTCAAGAGCCTTAAGAACGATTTCTGCGCCTGTTTTTTCATCGCCGGAAAGAGATGCTACCATATCTTTAATCTTGGGAATAACGTGGATATAAGCTGATCCGCCGCCTGCGATAATGCCTTCTTCTACAGCAGCTTTTGTTGCGGCAAGAGCATCCTCGAGACGGAATTTCTTTTCGTTCATTTCTGTCTCTGTTGCGGCACCAACTTTGATAACTGCTACACCGCCGGAAAGTTTTGCAAGTCTTTCCTCAAGTTTGTCTCTGTCATACTCGTCATCGGATTCTTCAAGAGCCATCTTGATCTGAGTAACTCTGCCTTTGATTTCCTCTTTATCACCCATACCGCCGGAAATAACGGTTGTATCTTTGCCGACTGTAACTGTTTTTGCTCTTCCGAGCATATCAAGTGTAGCTTCTTTAATATCGATACCGAATTCATCAGCAATTACCTGAGCGCCTGTTAAAGCGGCAATATCACCTAATGAATCTCTTCTTCAGTCGCCATATCCGGGAGCTTTAACTGCTACACATGAGAATGTTCCTCTTAATTTGTTGAGAACCAATGTAGCGAGAGCCTCGCCTTCGATATCCTCTGCCATAATAAGAAGCTGTTTTCCTGTCTGGATAACCTGTTCAAGAATGGGAACAAGGTCCTGAATGTTGTTGATTTTCTTATTGATAAGAAGAATGTAAGGATCTTCCAGTACAGCAACCATTTTATCCATATCTGTTGCCATGTATGCGGAAAGGTATCCTTTTTCAATCTGCATACCGTCTACGATCTCGAGTTCTGTATTTAATGTTCTGGATTCTTCGATTGTAATAACGCCGTCGTTTGTTACCTTATCCATTGCGTCAGCAATAAGGGTTCCGATTTCGTCATCGCCTGCGGAAATTGCGGCAACTCTTGCAATATGAGTTTTGGATGAAACATCCTGGCTCATTTTTTTGATTTCCTCGACAGCTGCTTCCGTAGCCTTGTTCATGCCTTTTCTTAAGATAATGGCATTTGCGCCTGCAGCGATATTCTTAGCACCTTCATTAATCATTGCCTGGGCAAGTACTGTAGCTGTTGTTGTACCGTCGCCGGCAACATCGTTTGTCTGAATAGCTACGTCTTTTACAAGTCTTGCGCCCATGTTTTCAAAATGGTCGTCAAGCTCAATATCTCTCGCGATGGAAACACCGTCGTTAATGATTAAGGGAGAGAGATATTTTTTCTCCAATACAACATTTCTTCCTTTAGGTCCTAATGTAACCTTAACACTGTCCGCAAGTTTATTCGCACCGGCAATGAGAGCCTCTCTTGCCTCTAAACCGTATTTAATATCCTTTGCCATAGTAAAATCCTCCTGATATATGATTTTTTAATTCAAAATTAGTCTTCAACGATTACAGCCATTACATCGCTTAATTTGATTACGCGGAATACTTCATCGTTAAACTTAAACTCAACGCCTGCCATTGTAGGATAAATAATTCTGTCGCCGGGTTTAACTGTCATTTCGATTTTTGTGCCTGCTACTTCGATTCCGGGGCCTACTGCGATAACCTCGGCAATCTGGGGTTTTTCTTTTGACTGGGTTGAAAGAATAAGTCCGCCTTTTGTTGTAGCCTGTGCTTCTGCCTGTTTAATAACGATTTTGTCAGCTAAAGGAACAAGTTTCATAATGTATTTCCTCCTTAAATATTATCTTTCGATATTATATATTTTGTTTGAATTTCGTTCGTCCAAAGGACGCAAATCTGTATAGATAAATAAATCTGTTAGCAATCGTCCTTCATGAGTGCTAATTATATATTACACCATTTTTTGAAAAACTGCAAGAATAATTTTATATTAATTTTTAACACTTGTAAAGGATTATTTTAAAAAATCGCCTCTGAATCAAAAAAATCCGGCTTTCACCAACCAATTCTGCTTTTTTATAAAATAAATCCGTCAAAATCCAATTTCAGTCCGGCGGAAAAACGATTTTTGAAAAATCATGTTGTTTTTTCTTGATTTTCAGAGTATCATTATTCCATAAAAAAAGTTTTTTAAGGAGATGTTTTTATGAGCATACTTGAAGTTACCATGCTTGTATGTTTCGGCATATCATGGCCTTTTTCCATCAGAAAATCCTATGTATCACGTACCGCAAAAGGCAAAAGCGTTGTCTTTTTAATCTGTCTTATAATAGGCTATGCCGCCGGGATTTTGAATAAATTTCTAATTAGGTATGACAATGCGGTAGTTTTCTATATAATAAACTTAGTTATGGTTTGCATAGACACCTCTCTTTATTTCAGAAACTGCAAACTGGACAAACTTGCTGAGGTACAAAATAAAGGTTGATTTTAGTGTTTTTTATGTTATAATATCATAGACTTTAAGATGGAAGCGTATCGAAGTGGTCATAACGGGCTTGACTCGAAATCAAGTAGTCCTCACGGGCTCGTGGGTTCGAATCCCACCGCTTCCGGATAATTTTTTAAACTCCTGCAAATTTTTGGTTCGCAGGAGTTTTTTCTATGCGAAAAACTTTAATATTATTTTAATTTTAACAGGAAATAAGAATTGTCATTCTTATAATTATATGGTAAAATATTTGCGTAAATTTTTTAAATTATAATGAAAAGAGGTATCTTAATAATGAAAAAAGGCAAACTACGTATTTTGTCAGCAATTCTTGTATTTGCAATGACAATGAGTCTCTGCGTTTTCCCCGCATTGGCGGCAAGCGCAAGAGTCACAATCAGAGGCGGCAGCAGTATGACTGAAGGAGAATCTATGGATCTTACAGCTACTGTTACAGGCGACTTTGAACCAGTAAGTTATGACTGGAGCTCAAGCGACAACAGCGTTCTTTCCGTATCCGGAAGCGATTATGAAACATCTGTTTACGCTAACGGTTCAGGAACAGCAACAGTTTATGTGGAGGTTGAATGTTATGATTATGAAAATGATGAATATGTATATGCCTCCGGAAGCAAAAGAATAACTGTAAAAGCTGCTCAGGAAGAAGAAGAAGATCTCAATATTAGAATCTCCACCAGTAGCGTTAGACTGGATGCAGGCGAAAGAACAACTGTATCCGCTTATGCAGTATCCGGCGACTCAGGAAGAATCAGCTACCAATGGGGCAGTTCGGATACATCTGTCGCAACTGTAAGAGGCAGCGGAGAAAACTGTACAATAACCGCTGTAGGCTCCGGTACGACAACTGTCTATGTTAACGCAACAAGAGGCAGCGGCGGATATGGCAACGAAGACGGAGACAGTTTAACCGTTACCGTAACGGATACAAGCACACCTTTGAAAGTAACCAGAGGAACATCAAAATCATCATATACCATTAAGACCGGAGAAAGCATGGATGTCAGCGTAAAAGCATCCGGCGGCAGCGGAAGCTACCGTTATGAATGGATAAGCGATGGTTCTGCTTCTGCAAGCGGTTCATCTGCTTCCGCAACTGTTTATGGCAGATACGAGGGTTATTCAGAAATAATCTGTACCGTATATGACGCAAAGGATTCAAGTCAGGCTCCTATCAGCATCGCATGGACATTTGAAGTTACCGGCGGCAGAATGTCAGCCAGTCTTGACAAAACAAGAATGACACTTTCACCCGGTGAAACAGATACGCTTACTATGAGCGTTTCGGGAGGTAGCTCTCCTTACACATATTATTGGTCAAGCGACAATGAAAACGTTGCAACCGTAAGCGGCAGAGGAAGCACTGTAACAATCCGCGGCGGCAACGCACTGGCAGGAAACAACCGCTGCGTTATAAGCGCATGCGCAGTAGACGCGTCAGGAACCACATCCGAAACATTAACCTGTATTGTAACTTTAGACGGCAAAATCGTTAACTATAATGCAAGCGCTTCTGCAACCGTAGGTTCAACACTTAATATGAACAGCATCGCAAGATCAATCGCCAGCGAATATCAGAGACAGTTTGGCACATCACTTGGTTACGGCGCAAATGTAACAATTGACGCTCCCGGCAGCAGCTATGGTGAAATAAGACTTCAGGACGGCTCATCCGTAGTTTCCGGAAGAACTTACAGCTACGCTATAATGCAGGATATGTACTATACTTCAAAAAATGCAGGTTCATTCTCAACATCATATATGATTTCCGAGAACGGCAACATTATAATGGGTAGGATTAACATATCAAATTCAGGCGGCGGAGCTTCCGTCAGAAACGTTGATATTAACAAAACACGTGTTTATCTGGATACATATTCCAGCCAGACACTCAGAATCACAGTAACTCCTTCCAACGCTTATTACACAGTATCATGGTCAAGCAGCAATAGCAATATTGCATCTGTATACAACAGCAATGACGATTCCACTACTGTAAATACCCACGGACGTGAAGGCTCGGCAACCATAACAGCTACTGTAACAGATTCAACAGGAGCACGCACAACAGCTAAATGTGTTGTAGAGGTAGAACATGAATCATCAAGCACATACAATCCTACTTTAACCTGGACTTTAGGCTCCGATTATTATGGAACAACCACATCCGAAGGTATGGCAAAACAGTTCAAAAAAATATATGGATACAGCCTTAACTATGACAGAGCTACAATCCGTTTCTCAGACACAGGAAATTCACGTTACGGAATCATGCATCTTAAGAACGGACGTTCTATAAGCGCAAACACAAACTACTACTTCTATGAATGGGTAGATATGTATTTTGAACCCGTAGCAGTAGGAACATGGAAACTGCCTTATACAATAAACTATCAGGGCGACACATTAAAAGGTACACTTACTATTACAATTAACGGTGCTAACATTAACGTAAAGATGGATCCTACATCTATTAATCTGTCAACATATTCAAGCGTATACGTTAATCTGACCGTATCACCCAAAAATTACCGCAGCATAACATGGACAAGCAACAATACAAATATCGCAACTGTAAGCGGCAACGGACTTACAGGAACAGTAACATCAAAAGGCACAGCAGGCACAGCTACTATTACTGCAGCTGTAGTTGATAACAACGGCAACCGCGTTACCAAGAACTGCACAGTTAAAGTAGCAAGCAGCTCCGCATTCAATCCCAGCGTAGCTACAACATACGGCAAAGACTATACCGGAATCGGCACAAGCGAAGCTATGGCAGCTCAGTATCAGAACCTTTACGGAACATCACTTAACAATGACAGAGCTACAATCCGTTTCTCAAGTCTTGGCGACAATAACATCGGTGTTCTCCGTCTCGCTAACGGATCTGCCGCTCAGGCAAACAAAGACTACACATTCGCAGAATACATCAAAATGAGCACAGAGACAAAAGCATCCGGCACATTTACATTCCCTTATGTGCTTACATATAACGGAAAAACACTTAACGGTAATGTTGTTGTTAACATTGCTCCCGCAACACTTAATATCAGCCTGTCAACAGACAGCACAGAACCTAAAACATTATCAGAAATTCAGGTAAACGGTACAAGCGCAACAGCATATATAAATGACTGCCTCAGAAACGCTGTAGGCGGATGGAGTTACATTACATTCAGCAACGCTACAGTTTCTTCCGGCACAATGTATAAGAATTCAAGCAGAAGCACATTGAATTCCTCAGTACATGTTACATCATCTGATCTTGCAAACCTGTACTACGTTCCCAACAATTCCGGAACAGGCAACCTGAGCTTCAGCGTATACAATTCAACAAATAATCTGCTTGGAAACGGAATTCTCAGCATGAACTTCGGAAACAAATCCGCAAGCGAAACATTTGTTGACGTTCCCGCAAACAGCTATTATGCAGACGCTGTATCATGGGCAGTTAAAGCCGGCGTTACAAGCGGTATGACCCCTACTACATTCGAACCCAACGGCACAGTAACACGTGCTCAGGCAGTATCATTCCTGTGGCGTTCAGTAGGCGAACCCGCACCTTACCGCGAATACAATCCTTTCATCGATGTACCTTCAGACACATGGTACACCAAAGCAGTTTTATGGGCAGTTGAACAGGGTATTGTATACGGCACAACAGAGACGACATTTGCTCCCAACTCACCTGTAACACGCGAGCAGATGCTTACATTCCTCGCTCGTACAGAAGGCGTTGAAGCTGTCGGCCCCGATGTATATAAGATTGCAGTAGCATGGGCAGAAGGCAGAGGATTACTTAACGGTATTCCCGGAACATTTGTTTCAAACGCTCCTTGTCCTCGCTGTGAGGTTGTATACTACATTTGGAAATTACAGCCCTAAGATAATACAAGTTTGTTAAAAGAATATATAAAGCCTTGATTTAAAGGTAAAAGCTAAGCAGGCATCGAAATTTCGGTGCCTGCTTTTAAAAATTGTATTTCTACTCCTATAAAAAGTTAAGATCTAATAATTTGCAATAAAAATGATTATTTTGTATAATTTATATATCTATAACAAACCATTACTATATAATCATTATATAGAAAGGAAAAACATCATGGATAAATCAAAACTTAATTCTGCAATAAAATCATTTACAAAGAATATAAAAACAAATGCAAAATATTATGAAGATGCTTGGTTAGAACGTGTAGAAAGAAAAGCCTATTACCAGTCTTTTACGAAAGATAAACTCTTATCTATGACTGAGGATGAGTTCTTTGAATACATAAGCAGATTATGGTCTATGTTGATTTGGGGCAACAAAAAATATATTGTAGATAAACTTATAGCGGATAATGGTTTTGAAAATCTTAAAAATCAGTTAGCAAAAGTTATTTTTAGCACTTTACCACTAGAACAACGTTGGAATACGTTTTTAAAAAGTGTAAAAGGCATGGGGCCAGCTACAATAAGCGAACTTCTTATGTATTCCAATCCTGATGAATACGTAATCTTTAACAAAACAACCATCAACTGTTTTAACTATCTCAATATACCTGATATGCCAAAATATAACTATCAGTATACTGGGAAAAAATATTTAGAAGTTTGTTCAATTGCCAAAGAAATATCTAATAGTCTTAAAACTACAAGTATAAAAGATTATGACCTTTTGGCCGTTGACTATTTCCTGTGGGACGAAATTTTGCCTCTCGCAGAAAGGAAAACATCTGTTGATAAAATATCTGTATCCACTAATCCAAAAACAGAAATTGATTCTAAATCACTACATGACGAAATAAAGGAAAAATTAGTTGCAATAGGCGAATTGCTTGGATTTGAAAGCCGTTCTGAAGTTAAAATCACAACTGGTGCTGTTGTTGATGCTGTTTGGGAAGCCAAAATAGGTAATATGGGAAAAGCTATTTATGTGTTTGAAGTACAGTCAAAAGGTTCTATTGACAGCTTAATTTTAAATCTTAGAAAAGCTCAAAGCAATCCTGCTGTTCAAGCCGTTGTTGCCGTTGCAGATGAAAAACAACTCGCAAAAATAAAGAAAGAAAGCGCAGGTGTTATAGACGAAAAAGCTCTTAGAACATGGGAATCCGATGATGTTCTCGCTGTTTATGACTCATTAGTAAGGGCTCATGAATCAATTAATAATTTAGCTCTTGTTCCAGAAAGTTTTTAATGCATTTATATTTTTCCGGTTTTAATTATGGAGATTAATTATTCTGTAGCTATAACCTTAAATTAGTTCATGAACAACCTTGTCTTTTCCCCGTTTATCGTGTATAATAATCCCATTGGCGGATATTATAAAAAATCCGCGTTCATATCAAAATTTATCTGAAAGGTCTTGATTATAAATGAAAATAAAAGATATCCGCAAAGAGTTTTATGGAAGATTCAGAGATATGGAGATTTATGTCCTCACAAAAAATATACCTACATTCGCTGAAGGGTACAGGGAGAAAATAGAGTTTGAACCGGAGGATATTCCCGCTCTTGACGAGCTTAATTCCGAGTTTTATCTTGATGTGGATTCCGGCGGATACAACTCCACGGTTATGGTCGGCACAGGCACCACAATCGAAAAGATAATTCATCCCGATGAGCTTAAATTCCATTTCCCCTGCCTTATCATCGGAATCAGCCCTGAGGAATATGAAAAATTCCAGGCATCAAAAAAATAATCTGAACACAAACTGCAGTATAATTCTTTTATGCTGCAGTTTTTTTGCGGAAAAATACCGGCGGATGAAATTTTGCTTTAAACAGCGGTAATTTGTGGTATAATAAATATAATAATTAAAATATATTACAGGAGGTTACATCATGAAAACTTTGATAATATATTATTCATTTACCGGAAACACAAGAAGACTGGTTTCCAGACTGAAAGAAGAAAACAACGCTGACCTTGTAGAGGTTTTCGAGGAAGGCAACAGAAGCAAAGCAGGCGCGTTCACAGGCGGCGTTATGAAATCCAGAAAAATGAAACCCGCTAAATTACAGCCTGTTAAAGTAGATTTTTCATTATATGACAGAATAATTGTGGCGGCTCCCATTTGGGGAGGCTACCCTGCACCCGCTTTCAACAGTATTATAGATATGATTCCGGAAGGATCAAAAATCGAAATTCTTTTAACTTCCAGCTCAGGAAAAGTACAAAAAGGCGAAGGTGAAGTAAAAGCCCGCATCGTAAGCAAAGGCATTGAGATTGTAAGCCTTCAGAACATCAAAACAAAGAAGAAAGACAATATTGAATAGACAAAACATAACAAAAGGTGGAAGAATATGTTAACTTTGGAAGAAGCAAGAAAATTTTTCAAAAAAGACGCATTTGCAAGCAAATTCGCAGGCGCGTGTATAGAAGACGTGAGCTATGAATTCTCCAGATGCAGTATGACTATCGAAAAAAAACATCTGAATGCCGCAGGACTGGTTCATGGCGGCGTAATTTTCACACTGGGCGATTTCGCTTTCGCGGTTGCGGCAAACTCCTCATACGGGCTCACTGTATCATTATCAAACCAGATCACGTTTCACCGCTCTTCCAGCGGCAGCAAGCTCTATGCTGAGGCAAGTATTTTAAACAGAGGCAAAACTACCTGCTTCTATTATATTAAAGTATACGACGATCTGGGCGCAAACATCGCTACTATGACTATTAACGGATACATCAAAAAAGACCCCTTGGTTATATAATTAGTTTGGAAGGTATTTTTATGGCTACTTGTGTAAAATGCGGTAAAAAAGGCGTTTTTTTGAAGCTCAGAGACGGATTGTGCAGAGAATGCTTTGTGGAAAGTATTTTAGAGACAAAAAGCGCGGACAATCCCATGAATGACGAAGAGTTTTTCAACGAAAATATCGAAATGATCAGGACAATTGAATATGAAATCGAAAACAACCGGAAAAGAATCGAGAATACCCGGTCTGATGAGGAAAAAATCAGGTTCCTCAACACAAATATTGATTTATATAAAGAATTAGAGGCGTACTGTGTATCCAAAGGAGAAGACGGAGACGCGTTTTTCGAGAGGAATTTTCGGCATATTGGTAATGAGGACAGCTCGTATGTTCAGTATGAATTGGATATGCTGAAGAAGATCGGGGACTGAAAACGCATAAATATACGGACGTTAAATCACAAAAAATCTTGAAAATAAGCAAAAAAATAATGCGGATAGTGGGAATCGAACCCACACGGTATCGCTACCGCTGGATTTTGAGTCCAGTGCGTCTGCCAGTTCCGCCATATCCGCATAGCTATTAGATTATAGCATATGAATTTTTAAATTGCAACAAATTAATTTTTATATTTTTGTATTTTCAAATGAACAAAACACACATTATAAAGCGGATTATCAGATTATATAAATGCAGATAATAAACAAAGAAGCAGGTCAAACTGGCTTGCTTCTTGATTTTTTAACTATTTTATACTTTTACCTGTTCATGCCCAGCAATTCATCAATAACCTTATCCGCTTCCCCTTCTACTAAAATGGATTGCTTTCTAATTTCTTCGGGGCAAATTGAATTATCATAATTAACACATGCATAAACGGCCTTCGGATTATCCATTGTCATCTGCCAAAACGGGAACTTTATTATTCCCGGGGTATTATAGCCCACTCCTATTTCCAAAAACAGTATTCTTCCGTTTTTACTTGATTTCAAGAATGTTTTGTATCTTTTCGCGGCTTCATCCCAGCCCACATCCTCTACAAATGTATCGTCAGACCTAAGATTCATACTCATAGGTTTTCCGCATATGGGACAATGAGGAATTAACTCAGTCGGCACGCTCATTTTCAGGGTTACTCCTTCCGGCTTGATAAGACTGCCGTTATTGTCTATGGAAAAGCCCTGAGATTCAATCATTTTCCTGACAGTTATCTCATTATCATAGGTCTTCTGATGGCAAGGCTCACTGCATTGGAAAAGCCCATAATCTCCCTGAGTGTAAAACATCCTTTTCTTATCAATTCCTGCTTTCTGAAAGCAATGATCAACATTTGTCGTAAGTACGAAATAATCCTTATTATTAACTAAATCCAGCAGCTTTTCATATACAGGCTTTGGCGTTGGCATATAGCGGTTTATGTATATATACCGACTCCAGTATGCCCAGAACTCTTCCTGGGCAGAAAATGGGAAAAAGCCTCCCGAATACATATCCGTAAAGGCATATTTATCTATAAAATCATGAAAATACTTTTCAAAACGCTCTCCCGTGTATATGAATCCAGCCGCTGTAGAAAGACCCGACCCTGCTCCTATCAGGACAGAATCCGCATTATCTATTGCTTTCTTCAGCTTTTTAATATTATCCGAGCAATTTTCTATAGATTTCAAGGTCTTTTTCTTTCCAAACATCGAATATCACCTCGATTTCTGATTTTGTTGTCTTTCTGTATTTGTTAACAGCCTCTACCGCAATCTGCGCAGCCCTTTCGTTCGGAAAATGAAATTCTCCTGTTGAGATACAGCAGAAAGCAATGCTTTTTATCCCGTTTTTTTCTGCCAGTTCAAGGCACGAATTATAGCAGGATGCAAGAATATCCTCATCGAGTTTTGTAGGCTCTCCTCTGACTATCGGACCGACAGTATGAATGATATAATCACAGGGAAGATTGTAAGCTGGAGTTATTTTAGCTCCGCCTTCAGGCTCCGGATACCCCTGCTCCTCCATGATTTCATTGCATTTCATACGAAGCTGTATGCCTGCATAGGTATGTATGGCATTATCAATACATCCGTGGCAGGGTACGTAGCACCCTGTCATACCTGAATTAGCCGCATTAACTATGGCACCGCAACGGAGAGTTGTTATATCACCCTGCCACAAATAAATCCCCTTCCGAATTGGGTTCAGATCGGATAAACAAGTAATTCCTTTCGCCTCAGTTTCCTGCTGAAGGTATTTATCCTGGATTTTGAGAAAATCTTCGCTGATTTCGGAAGGCATACGTATATTCATAAGCCCTCTCAAGAAAGTCTTCTGATCCTCAACATTTGAAGGAATTCCGGCTTTTCTAAACTCACGGTTTTCTTTTATTAATTCATTTATAAGATATATTCTTCTTTCTGACTGGTCCATTTTCTCTCACTCCGGCAATAATTATTCTGTACTTTTAAAAAAGCAGCCATTACGACTGCTTTTATTTCCGTATTACTCATACATGATACATATTTGTCATCACTTCAAGCTGTTCATTAAACGACCTGAGCTCTTCCAGATTTCCGTCCTCCCACAGCTTTGCGAAATCCGTATTAATCTTGTCCATGTCGTCAATCTTAAGGACAAAATAAAGCTTGTGCATATTCTCGATTATGTCCGTAACCAGATTGTTTTTAATCTCATTAAGACGCTCGGCGTGCATAATTTCCTCTCGTATCGTACTCATTTCCTTATCAAGGTTAAAAGCCGCCTCTGCGCAATACACCAGTCTTTCCTGAAGCTCTTCAGGGATATTGCCGCTGTATTTGTATTTGAGGGTATGCTCTGTTGTTGCCCAGAAATTCATCGCCAGAGTCCTTATCTGAATCTCCGCAAGGATCTCTTTGGGACCGCAAACCGTATGTATGGGATATTTGACTATTATGTGATAACTTCTGTATCCAGAGGGTTTTATATTTGTTATATAGTCCCTCTCCTCCTCGATTTTCATATCTTTTCCGTCTCTCGCACGGATAAGATTTATAACCTTTTCAATATCTTCTACGAAAGGACAAAGTATTCTTATACCCGCTATGTCTTCAATCTCGTATTCGATGCGGTTCATGGGAATATTTTTCTTGGCAGCCTTTTCAAGTATGCTGGAAATGGATTTTACGCGTCCCGCAACCGACTCTATGGGCGAATACATCCCACGCCTTACATATTCTTCGTTAAGGCTGTTGAACTTTACCAAAAGCTCCGCTACGACCTGTTCATAAGGATATAAGAATTCCTTCCAATTCATGTCTAACAAGTTAAATCACGTCCTCAAAAATATTTATTATTCTCATCTTTATATAATAATATTTTTGGATAAAAATTTCAATACATTTTATCTAAATACTGATTCAAACATAAAAATTGTATAATATTTCACAGTTTTTCTATCTCTTTTTTCATAATTTCGATAATTTTGCGAGGATCCCCTTTACCCTTCAATTCCTTCATTGTCATGCCGATTAAAAACTTCTCTACTTTGTTTTTGCCGGCTTTCAGTTCCTCAACGGATTTTTCGTTTTCTGAAAGAACTTTTCTTACGGCTTCCTCTATGCTGGAATCATCGTTTATTATCTCCAGACCCTCTTCTTTTATAATTATTTCCGGATCCGCGTCGTCCAGAAATACTTTCTCGAAAAGCTCTTTTGCCGTATTCCGGTTTATTCCTCTGTCAGCAAGCTTATTTATTATAAACGCAAGCTTTTCGGCGGAAAAACTGTAATCCTCCGGCTCTTTCCCTATTACGGAATACAATCGGGAAACCTCTCCCAGAATCCAGTTTGAGCTTTCTTTCGGATTTTCCGTCAGAACACAGAGCTTTTCAAATACATCGGACAGAGCCTTTGAGGCGCAAATGATTTTTGCTTCATATTCAGTCAGATTATACTCATTTATATATCTGTTTTCCCTCTGTGAAGGCAGCTCTGGTATAGATTTTCTTATTTCCTCAGCCCATTCCCGTGAAATCAACTGCTTCGGCAGGTCAGGATCATTAAAATATCTGTATTCCTCGATGCTTTCCTTTGGACGCATTACGAAACCTATGCCTCTTGCGTCATCCCAGTGGATTGTGTCGCAGGAAATGATATTTCCTTTCAATATTTCGTTTTTCTGGCGGCTTTCCTCAAATTCTATTGCCCTTTTCACTGCTTTGAATGAATTCAGATTTTTTGTCTCCGTGCGTTCACCTAATGATTCAGCGTTTTTCTCCTTCACGGAAAGATTTACGTCAACCCTCAGCGAGCCTTCCTGCATTTTGCAGTCGGAAACGCCTGTATAAAGAAGAATCGCCTTTAATTTCGTGAGAAAGTCCAGAACTTCTTCAGCACAGGAAAAATCCGGATAGGTCACTATTTCTATAAGAGGCACTCCTGCCCGATTATAATCAATTAATGTTCGTTCATCCTCGCTGCTGTGAATGAGCTTTCCTGCGTCCTCCTCCATATGGATTTCGCGAATTCGAATTTTTTTATTGCCCTTTTCGGTGTTTATATTTATATAACCCTCTCTGCACAAAGGAGCGTAAAGCTGTGATATCTGATATGCTTTGGGCAAATCGGGATAGAAATAATTCTTTCTGTCAAATACGATGGTTTCCGCAATTTCACAATTTAACGCAAGACCGGCTTTTATGGAATATTCCAGAACTTTCTTATTAAGAACGGGAAGTACTCCCGGAAATCCGGTACATACGGGACAAATATTTGTGTTTGGTTCCTCTCCGAAGCTGGTTTTACAGGAGCAGAATATTTTGGTTTCGGTGGAAAGCTCGCAATGAACTTCCAAACCTATTACAGTCTCAAAATCCATTATATTCCCTCCTTTTCCGCATTTTTGTTTTTCAAATAAAAGTCTGCCGCATCCAGAAGAAACTCATCCGTAAACTTTTCCGACATCATATGAAGTCCCGCAGGCATATTGTCACAGCCCATTCCGCAGGGCACGGAAACCGCAGGGAATCCGCAAATATTCGCAGGCATCAGACTTTTCTCATATTTATTTTTACTGAAAAACTTATTTCCCGCACCATTATCGTTTAAATCTTCCGTTTTTCCCAAATATGTGGGAGAAATGATAATATCATATTTTTCGAAAAGTTTTTTGTATTCACTGAAAATCAGTTTTCTGCACTTCTGAGCTTTTTCATAAATGGAAACGGGATTGCCCTGTGTAAGGAAGTAATTTCCCGCCAGAATACGCCTTTTTACTTCTTTGCCGAAACCTGCCGTTCTGTTCTTTATATAAACCTCTTCGGAATTCTTTATGCTCTCGTCATAGAATCCGTATCTTAATCCATCGAATCTGGAAAGGTTCGATGCCGCCTGAGAATATGCCGTTACAAAGTAAACAGGTATTAAAAGTTCCGAATACGCAAAATCAAAATATTCGCATTCCGCGCCCGATTTTTCGAAAACTCCTATTCCCTTTTCCACAGCCTGTCTGATTTCCGACTCGGATTCCTCCATAAGCTTTTTATCTATGCCTATTTTTAAAGCTTTCGTATCGAAAACCTTCTGTTTTGCCGGGTGTTTTGACGAGGTAGAATCCTTGGGATCAAAACCCGATATACATTTATATACACTTTTTATTTGTTCAGTAGTTTTCGCCATAATGCCAATAGTATCAAAAGATGAGGCATAGGCAATAAGTCCGTATCTGGAAATCCTGCCATAGGTTGGCTTGAATCCAACTATGCCGCAGATTGCAGCAGGCTGGCGTACAGAACCGCCTGTGTCGGTACCCAGAGCTATATCAACAAGTCCCGATGCTACTGCCGCCGCGGAGCCTCCGCTGCTTCCTCCCGGAGTTTTGTTTGTATTAAGCGGATTTTTAGCCTGGCTGAAAAAAGAATTGCGTCCAGTGCTTCCCATGGCAAATTCATCCATATTGGTTTTTCCCACTATGACGGCTCCGCTTTCCTTCAGGCGTTTTACCGCCGTGGCGTCATAGGGAGAAACGAAATTCTCAAGCATTCTTGAACCACAGGTTGTTCTTACGCCTTTTGTGCATATGTTGTCCTTGACACCGGCAATCATACCTTCCAACGGAAATTCTTTGCCTGATAATTTCTTTTTTTCGATTTTTCCCGCCTGGGCATAAGCATCATCTTTACAAATTGTTATAAACGCGTTCCATTCATCTTTTTTATTAAAAAATTCATTGAGTTTATTCTCTATCATGATTTCATATCTCCATCAAATACTGTGGGAATTGAGAAATATTTTCCGTATTTTTCATGAGCTTCCCGCAAAAGAGCTTCCTTGTTGTCGAAATCTTCGGGAGCATCCTCTCTGAAAATGTCATCGGAGATGTCCGCAAGAAGGCTCATTTCATCAATATGAACTTCTTTGAGTTTGTTCAGATATTTTTGTGCCTCATCAAAATAATCAACCATTTCGCCCTGTTCCTCTTCAGAAACATCTATCTTTGAAAGCTTTTTTATATAATCCATTGTTTTATCATCTATATCCATAATCTTTTCCTCTCTCGTTCAAGGTCATTTTTAAAAATCATAGCATACCGGACGCAGTTTTTCAATGAACCAAATTCCCAAAAAACTCTCATTTTTGTTGACACTCCGCAATTTATGGGTTATTATATTTCTTAACTGAAAACTAATATGAGGATTAGTAGAAAAGAACTATGTTCACAGAGATAGGATTGCCGCTGAGAGATCCTTACAAAAGCTTTTCGAACCTGCCTCTTGGAAATATTAAGAATAGATTTCCAGATCCGATTTCTGATAAATTTCGGCGTATGACTGCGTTAAGGTTTAAAGAGGGTATAGTATAAAATATGCCAATTAAGGTGGTACCGCCGGTTTCCGGTCCTTTTTGAGGATGCGGGAGCCTTTTTTATTTTAAACGATTTGAAAGGAGAACATATTATGGCAAAGGAACAGAAAAAAGTAGAAGCTATTACAGCTATGGACGTGGATTTCGCCCAATGGTATACAGATATAGTAAGAAAGGCTGATTTGGCCGATTATTCGGGAATTAAAGGATGTACAATTTTGAGACCCTATGGCTACGCTATATGGGAAAACATTCAAAGACAGCTTGACGCACGATTCAAAGAAACAGGACATGAGAATGTTGCAATGCCCTTATTTATCCCCGAAAGCCTTCTTCAGAAGGAAAAAGATCATGTAGAAGGTTTTGCTCCCGAGGTAGCATGGGTAACTCACGGCGGCTCCGAAAAGCTCCAGGAACGCATATGTGTGCGCCCTACTTCCGAAACACTTTTCTGCGAGCATTACGCAAACATTATTCAGTCTTACAGAGACCTTCCCAAGCTTTACAATCAGTGGTGTTCTGTTGTGCGCTGGGAAAAAACCACACGTCCCTTCTTAAGAACTACCGAATTCTGGTGGCAGGAAGGACATACTGCTCATGCAACGGCTGAAGAGGCAGAAGAAGAAACAGTAAGAATGCTCAATGTATACGCGGACTTTTGTCAGGATGTGCTTTCCATTCCAGTAATCAAAGGTGAAAAAACAGAAAAAGAACGTTTCGCAGGCGCTAAATCCACATACACAATCGAAAGCCTTATGCACGACGGGAAAGCCCTTCAGTCAGGCACAAGCCACAACTTCGGAGACGGTTTTGCCCGTGCGTTCGGTATCCAGTATACAGATAAGGACAATCAGCTTCAGTATGTTCATCAGACATCATGGGGTATGTCAACACGTATAATCGGCGCAATCATTATGGTTCACGGAGATGACAACGGCCTTGTGCTTCCTCCTAAGATCGCTCCCACACAGGTTATTATCGTTCCCATTATGATGAATAAACCCGAAGTTCAGGAAAAAGCGCTTGAACTCAATGAGCTTCTGGGCAAAAATCTGAGAGTTAAAACTGACTTAAGCGATCATACTCCCGGATGGAAATTCAGCGAGTATGAAATGAAGGGAGTTCCTCTTCGTCTTGAGATCGGACCTAAGGATATCGAGAAAAACCAGGCCGTTCTCGTACGCAGAGACACAGGCGAAAAAGAATTCGTTTCCCTTGACGATATCGAATCCAGAGTTAATGCGCTTATGGACGAGATTCAGGCAAACCTTCTTGAAAAAGCACGCATATCCAGAGACAGCAAAACATATTCCGCAAAAACAATGGAAGAGTTCGAAAAAACTCTGGACGAAACACCCGGATTTGTAAAAGCAATGTGGTGCGGAGACAGAGCATGCGAGGACGAAATAAAGGAAAAAACAGGAGCAACATCCAGATGCATTCCTTTTGAACAGGAAGAAATCTCCGATACATGTATCTGTTGCGGCAAAAAAGCCAAAAAGATGGTTTACTGGGGCAGAGCATATTAATTTACAAAAGATACAGACTATTATGGGCAGTCAGGATTTTCCGGCTGCCTTAGTTTTCATATATTTGATTAGGAGGAAATTTCATGGCATTTGACTTTAAAAAGGAATACAAAGAATTTTATATGCCAAAGAAAAAACCGGAAATCGTAAATGTTCCGAAAATGAATTACATTGCTGTAAGAGGAAGCGGCGACCCAAACAATGAAAACGGAGCATATAAACAGACAATAGGTCTTCTTTATGCTGTCGCATATACTCTTAAGATGAGCTATAAAACCGATCATAAAATCGATGGATTCTTTGAGTATGTGGTTCCGCCCCTGGAAGGCTTCTGGTTTCAGGAAGGCATTGAAGGTGTGGATTATACAAAAAAATCTGAATTTCATTGGATATCCGTTATCCGGCTGCCGGATTTTGTAACTGAAAAAGATTTGGAATGGGCAAAAGAAACTGCGGCAAAAAAGAAAAAACTGGACTGTTCCTCCGTTGAGTTCCTCACAATCGATGAAGGATTGTGCGTACAGATAATGCACACAGGTTCATATGATAATGAGCCTGAATCAGTGGATTTAATGGACAGATTCATTCACGAAAACGGCTGCGAAAATGATTTTGGCAAAAACAGACTGCATCACGAGATATATTTATCAGACCCTCGGAAAACTGCTCCCGATAAGCTGAAAACCGTCATCCGTCATCCTATAAGAAAAATCTGAATACACCTCCCATATTTTGATTCGTATAGACAAAAAGCATATGGAGACACTTACATAGAGGTGCTTCATATGCTTATTTTTGTTGATGATTCGTCAAAACGGGTGAAAATCCATATATCCCGAAACACAAATCCTTCTGAAAACCGAAAATATTATTCTGAATTAAAAAAATACAGAGAACAGGATTATTCCGTCTGGGTATTTCTTGATAAAGATTAATTATTGTTTTTGAACGCTTCCGCAAGAGCCTTCGCCAGTGCGCTTTCACCCTTGTCCTCATTTTTCTTCTGAGAGGCAAGATATTTCTGAACTGTTCTTTTATCGGCTCCGCCGCCGCCCTGTTTCTCGTGGAACTTGTCGCACCTTTCCTTATATCCGCAGGAGCAAACGTACATTCTTTTCTCTCCTTCGCCTGTCATTTCCATTTTTTTGTGACAGTTGGGACATTTCACATTTGTGATTCTGCTCAGATATTTTCTTGTATTGCATTCTCTGTCCTGGCAGACAAGAAGAACGCCGTTTTTGTTTTTCACCTTAAGCATAGGCTTTCCACAGGTCGGGCAAGGTGTTTTTGTGAGATTTTCATGAACATATTTCAAATCGCTGGAAGCGATTTCCTTTACGATCTCCTTCGTATACTCCCTGATTCCTGAGATAAATTTTTCTTTCTTTTCCTTTCCTTCCTTTATGGATTCCAGCTCCATTTCCCATTTTGCCGTCAAAAGAGGCTTTTTCAGGTCTTCCGGAGCCAGATTTACCAGCTGGATTCCCTTGGATGTGGGATAAATCACATTATTTCGCTTTTCCATATAAAATGCGTTGAAAAGCTTTTCGATAATATCCGCTCTTGTAGCGGGAGTACCCAGACCGCCGCCGATATATCCCTTAAGGGACTTATCCTCAATGTATTTTGAGGGATTCTCCATGGCAGAAAGCAGGCTTGCCTCCGTATATCTGGAAGGCGGAGATGTTTTGCCGGATTTTATTTTCACATCAGTGCATTTAAGAATGCTTCCCTTCTTGATTTCCGGAAGAAGCTGGTCATCCTCTTCATCCTCATCCTTTTCCATGTATATTTCTTTCCATCCCTTATTTATAATATTTCGGCCCTTTGCGTAAAACTTTTCGCCTTCGCACTCAAATTCCCAGCGGAGATTTTTGTACTCATAATCGGGATAAAAGCAGGACAAAAACCGCTTTACAACCATTACATATATTCTGCGCTCATCGTTTGTAAGCTTGGAAATATCAGGCCTTTCCTCAGTTGGAATAATTGCGTGGTGGTCAGAAACCTTGGCGTTATTCACACTGACCTTGGAAATTGTGAGATTGCCCCTGATTATTTTCGATGCCATTTCAGCAAAATCCCCTACGGCGCAGGCTTTGACCCTGTCCTTGAGAGTGGGTACAATATCGTCTGTTATATATCTTGAATCCGTTCTGGGATATGTGAGTATTTTGTGATTTTCGTAAAGTCTCTGCATTATGTTGAGAGTTTCCTTGGGGGAATAATTATACATTTTATTGGCATCCCTTTGAAGCTCAGTAAGGTCATACAGAAGAGGCGGAGGCGTTTTTTTCCTGGATTCTTTCAAGTCTGCTGCCCTGAAACCTCTGCCTTTAACTTTTTCTGCTATAGCTTCCGCTTTTTCCCTGTCGGATATGGCAGTCATATTTTTGCTGTTTATCCATGTTACAAAGAAATCACCAAGGTTTGCTTTTATGTTGTAATAATCCTTTGGAACGAATTTTTTTATCTCATTTTCCCTCTCCACAATAAGCGTAAGTGTTGGAGTCTGGACTCTTCCGGCTGAAAGCTGCGCGTTATATTTGCATGTAAGAGCTCTTGTAGCGTTAAGGCCTACCAGCCAGTCGGCTTCCGCTCTGGACTGAGCCGATTTGTAAAGATTTACATACTCTTTTCCATCCTTAAGGTTTTTGAAGCCGTCCTTTATGGCTTTATCCGTCTGAGAAGACACCCAGAGACGTTTTATCGGCTTTTTAAATCCGGCTTTTTCAATTATCCATCTTGCCACAAGCTCGCCTTCTCTGCCGGCGTCCGTTGCAATTATGAGAGAATCCACCTCATTGGAAAGCATAAGGGATTTGACTACCTTGAACTGCTTGGACGTCTCGGGAATAATTTTCAGATACATTTTCCCAGGAAGCATGGGAAGAGTCTCCATTTTCCATGTTTTGTATTCCTGGCCGTAATGCTCCGGCTCCGCAAGGGTGACAAGGTGGCCGTATGCCCAAGTAACTATATATTTATCGCCTTCAATATATGCCCCCTTGGATCTTTTGCATCCCAGGACTCTGGCAATTTCCTTGCCAACTGAAGGTTTTTCCGCTAAAACCAGTGTTTTCATCAATATTTCTCCTTTTTCTGTTCTTATTAGAGTATATCATATAAAAGCTTAATTTAAAATGAATATATTTCCTAATTAATGGCAAAAATAAAAAGAACATAAGGAGGTTTTTATTATGTTCTTAAAAATCAGGAAGGGTTTTTTATTCGGAATATGTCTGATTTGCTGCGCGGCAGGTCTTGCTGTGGGATATATCAGCTTCAGTGAAAACAGCCCTGAAAACTCAAACAATCCTAATGCATCCGCAATCACGGAAGCGGCAGCCATTGCAAATATCCCATATAAGATAACACCTTCAACCAAAATGGTATACGAATATTATTACACAGAGGATGACATAACCGAGGTATACGAAGAGGCGCCGCCATATTTTCTTATAGGACTGACGCTTGAAGATTTAAAGACGGATTATCCTAATTGGGAAGTTCTGGATTTCTCTGATACACAGGTAACAATGCGTTCTACTTTGAATACAATGAGCTCCCAGCATTATATAATAGGTGAATACAACGGCCTTATCGCTGTTTATTATAAAGAAGCCATAGATGGCATAGCTTTGAAGGAAATTACAAATATCCCCATACGCTCACTGCCGGAAAAGGAACAGGAAGCAATACGGGAAGGTATTTATGTTGTGGGCAATGACAACCTTGCCCGGGCATTATCGGATTACGGCAGCTAAAATTCATTTTTTATAATAGATTTTCTCCTTTCACAGGCCGGTATTTAAAACCGGTCTTTTTAATCTCAAACAAAAAGGAGCAGGTTTTATCCCGCTCCGTTCGTTATTTATTCAGATCCCCAGCTCTTTTACCCAGCTTTCAAATTCTTCCGGGTCAAATCCGTTTATTGTTCTTCCGTCTTTGATCTCCATTTTATCTCCATAAAGCTTTCTCAAATGCTCCACAGAGCCTCTTATTGTGCTTCCGCCGGATGTGGCAAAAGGAACTATTGTCTTTCCGCTGAGATCATATTTTTCCAGGAATGTATCTATGATTCTGGGCGTAATATCCCACCAAACAGGGAAGCCCAGGAAAACAACATCATATTTGGAAACGTCCTTTCCGAACTCAGCCATTGCAGGACGGCATTTGTCATCGTTCATTTCTATTGTGCTTCTGCTTTTTTTGTCTCGCCAGTCCAAATCCGCCGCTGTATAAGGCTTTTCGGGTACTATTTCTCCTAAATCAGCCTTCAGTACATCTGCTATTTCTTCTGCCGCGCTCATGGTAACTCCGCTGCATGAAAAATATGCTACTAATATTTTTTTATCTGCCATTTTTAAATCCTCCCTTTATTTTCTCTCTGATAATAAATCCAAAAATCTGTGAAGCGCTATATAAAGATTTACCGCTTCTGCCTCGCTTAAGCCAATCGCGCAGGACATTTTTTCCGGTATGCTAACGGCGTCTTCTTTTAAAAGCCGTCCCTTTTCGGTTATTTCAACCTCAAGTATTCTCTCATCGCTGCGGTTTCTTTTCCTCTTCACATATCCGTCCTTTTCAAGCTTTTTCAAAACCGGAGTTAATGTTCCGGAATCAAGATAAAGGAGCTTTCCCATATCCTTTGCGCTGATTTTTTCATGCTCCCACATGACCATCATTGTAATGTACTGGGTATATGTCAGCCCGATTTCATCAAGAAAAGGCTTATATTTTTTTATAATTTCTCTGGAACAGGCATACAGAGGAAAGCATATCTGATTTTCCAGCTTAAGCCCGTCATATTTATCTGCCATATCACTCACTCAAATCAATTTGCCTATTAATTCATCTACTTTTTCCATTTTAGCCGTAGGCTCGAAACGAGCGACAACCTCACCGTTTCTGTTCACTACAAATTTTGTGAAATTCCACTTAATATCAGGATTATTTTTATAATTCTTATCTATTGTTTTAAGAAAACCGTCCATAAACAAAGCTTTGGGACCCTTTCCGAATCCCTCAAATCCTTTCTGGGATTTAAGATACTTGTAAAGAGGAAGCTCATTTTCTCCGTTTACATCAGATTTTTTCATCTGCGGAAATTTTATGTTGAAATTCAATGTGCAGAAATTATGAATCTCCTCATCGTTTTCGGGAGCCTGCTCCTTAAACTGATTGCAGGGAATATCAATAATTTCCAGCCCCTTGTCATGATATTTCTCATAAATCTCTTCCAGCTCATTGTACTGGGGAGTAAATCCGCATCTCGTAGCCGTGTTCACTATAAGAATAACCTTGCCCTTGCAGTCCTTAAGCTCTAACGCGCTTCCGTCGGGTCGCATTACAGAATAATCATAAATACTCATATTCATACCTCCTGTCTATATAAAATTTTATTAAATTTAATTGCGTTCAATCGTTTACGCTTTTATATTATACTATCAGCGCCAAATTGTCAATCCCATTTTGAAAATTTCAATCCATTTGGACAATAATTTATTATCATTTTTAACATTGCTTTATATTTTATTCTATGCAAATAATAAAAAATGCCGGATCCATTTTCAGGAAGCGGCATATATTTATTCCGTAAAATATTTACTTAATCTGTTTTCCATTTCTTCATCAAGATATGCTTCTATCAATGTTCCTCCGCCTGTATGCTCCTCGGAAATCATCTCGCATTTTTTGTGTATCATTGCCACAAGATTTCCTTCTGTATATGGTATAAGGATCTTTCTTACTTTTTTAGATGCTTTTATTATTTCCTCAGCCTTAACGAGAAGGTCCTCAAGTCCGGCTTTGTTCTTTCCGCAGGCAGTGACCTGAGCTTCGGCGTTTTTATCTCTCGGCAAAGGAAGAGCTACCTCCAGATCGCATTTATTAAATACAGTAATAACAGGAATATGTTCACATTTCAGGTCTCGAATTGTTTTGTAAACAACCTCCATCTGCTCATCTCTGTGAGGATTTGACGCATCCACAACATGGATAAGATAATCCGCGAACACGAGCTCCTCCAGCGTCGCCTTGAATGCTTCGATTAGCTGATGTGGAAGCTTTTGGATAAATCCTACCGTATCAGTAAGAAGAATTTCCGTTCCAGCAGGAAGCTTTACAAGTCTTGTTGTAGGGTCCAGCGTAGCAAAAAGCTTGTCCTCCGCAAGAACACCAGCATCGGTTAATGTGTTCAGAATCGTGGATTTTCCTGCGTTTGTGTAGCCTATTAAAGATAGACAGGCAAAATTCTTTTTACGTCTGTTTCTCAAAAGCTCCCTGTGAGCCTGAGCATCTTTCAGGTCTTTTTTAAGCTCTGAAATCCTTTCTTTTATATATCTTCGGTCAGTTTCCAGCTTTTTCTCACCGGGACCTCTTGTACCTATGCCGCCGCCCAGCCGGGAAAGAGATGTTCCGATTCCCGCAAGGCGTGAAAGTCTGTATTTAAGCTGAGCAAGTTCTACCTGTATTTTGCCTTCTCTCGAAACCGCTCTTCCGGCAAATATGTCAAGAATCAGCATGGTTCTGTCCATAACCTTGGTATCCAGAAGCTTTTCCAGATTTTTAAGCTGATTGGGAGAAAGCTCGTCGTCGCAGATAATGCCTGTTGCGTCAAATGCGTCTATCATATATTTGATTTCTTCAATTTTGCCTTTTCCCACATAATGAGCACCATTGAAGCTGTCCCGTTTTTGAATCAGCTGACCCACAACCTCGGCGCCGGCAGTATCCGCAAGCTGGGCAAGCTCTTCCAGGCAGGCTTCTTCCTCCATATCCCCGGAGCCTTTGTCCACGCCTACCAGAATGACTCTTTCCTTCAGCTCTTCCGTACTGTGCAAACTAACATTTTCCTCATTTATCATTTTTTATACCTCGACATATAAAATATAAAACAGGGTTTTTTATAATACCCTGTCTTAAAGCTTTTAAATTATTATGAATCTGTCTTCTTTTCTTCTGGGAGCTTTGGGACTCTGCGCAGGGTATCCAAAGGTTATGGCAGCAACAAACTCGCCGTGTCCGGCAGCATATTTTTCCTTGAGCTGGCCGTCCATTCCAACTCTCATAGGAGCTGTCATCCAGCATGAGCCGATTCCTTTTGAATGAGCTGTAAGAAGCATATTCTGAATTCCCGCACAAACGCCTTCCATAGCGCCTTTTACATCAGGATAATCGTCCTTGTAAAGGAATGCAAGAATTACAAATTTTGCTCCGCCCAGTCCCTTAAGAAAAGCCTTTGTTTCTGCTATTGTAGCAGGGTTGTTTTTGAATCTGTCCAGAAGAACAGGTTCAAATTTATCATATACATCGCTCATAAACTGTTTGAGCTCTTCCATTTTTTCCGGTGATTTTACCACAACATAATACCAATGCTGAAGGTCGATTGCCGAAGGAGCGTATAAGCCTGCTTCCAGAATATCATTTATATCAGCATCGCTAATGGGCTGATCCGTATATTTTCTAATGCTTCTTCTTTCTAAAATAGCCTGTTTTACATCCATTTATTAATCCTCCGTTTATTCGTATTTATTTTTGAGATTATAAAGATCAATTTCAAACCTGAATAACCATTCATATTGTAACACATTATAATTATCAATAGCAAATATTTTTACCATTTATTTTTTACACGCGTGTGCTTAAAAAATATAATAATAAACTCATTTTCAGGGAAAAATACCATTAAACCCTAAAGGAGATGATTTATTGAATATCAACTGTTCTCTGCACTGCATACATCAAAGAAACGGGAAATGCCACCTTAAAAGCCTCGACACAAACCCAACGCTTATAGGATATGATTCCAACGGAAAGGAATGTCCGTATTTTAATAACACACCCGAAAACATCTGATTTATGCCTCTATTGCTGTGCATCCCTCTGCGTCAGTAGCTTTTCTGTTGTATTCCATAAGCTTCTTCATAACAAGTCCGTGAACGGAATTTTCGGGATAGTTTCCGTTTTCGTCCTTAACTCCTGCTTCAACACCTGTTAAAAGCTCGATTCCCTCGTTAATATGCTTTATGGGATAAATATGGAACTTTTTCGCTTTAACAGCCTCTATGACCTCATCATTAAGCACAAGGTCTCTAATATTGGATTCGGGAATTATTACTCCCTGTTCTCCTGTGAGCCCTTTTTTTGCGCACAAATCAAAGAATCCTTCAATTTTATACGTTACTCCGCCAATCGCCTGTATTTCTCCCCACTGGTTTACGGAACCTGTTACCGCAAGCTGCTGGTTTATGGGAAGCCCGGAAAGACTGGATATGATTCCGTAAAGCTCCGTACTGGAAGCGCTGTCTCCGTCTATTCCGTTATAATTCTGCTCGAAGCAGACTCTGCATGAAAGGCTTAAGGGGAAATCCTGAGCATAGGTCTGTCCCAGATATCCTGTTATGACCTGAACACCTTTATTATGAGTAGGTCCGCTCATTTCCGCTTCTTTTTCGATATTTATAATTCCGGATTTGCCCACATATGTAGTTACGGTTATTCTGGAAGGAATGCCAAATGTGCATTCTCCTGTTTCAAGGACTGCAAGACCGTTTATCTGTCCTACTCTGCTTCCTTTTGTATCTATCATAACCACATCCTGGTCATACATTTCGGAATATTTTTCCTTAATAAGAGAATTTCTGTAATCCTTTTCGGCTATGGCTTTCTTTATATGTTCGCCGGTTATTAATTTAGCCTCATCCATATCCGCCCAAACCTTGGCCTCACAGAGGATCTCGCCCAGATTATTGAAGCAGGTCGAGAATTTGTCCTGTCTCTCCGCCACTCTGGAAGCGTATTCCGCAATGCTTGCCACTGCTGAAGCAGAAAATTCAGCCTCAGGCATTTCCTTCTTGGAATAGGATTTTACAAATCTGGCAAGCTTTGAAAGATTCTCGTTGTCATTATCCATTTCATAATCGAAATCTGCGCGGATTTTGAACTGTTTTGCAAACTCTTCATCATACTCTCTCAAAAGGAAATAGTGATATGAGCTGCCTATAAGGATTACCTTTATATCTACGGGAATGGGATTTGCCTTGAGGGAAGGCATCGCATAGTTTACCATCTGCTCCCTCATGCTTTCTACGGAGATCTCCTTGGTTTTCAGAACTCTTCTTAAAATCTCCCATGCATGTGCGTTGGAAAGCACATCCACAGCCTGAAGAATAAGATATCCTCCGTTGGCCTTATGGATAAGACCGCCTTTTATCTTAAGATAGTCTGTTGTAATGTTTCCCAGCTCGTTATCTATTTCAACCTCACCCATAAGGTTATAAAGTGTGGGATTATAGTCTACTATAACGGGAGCGCCCTTGGTCTCGGAGTTATCCACTATTAGATTAACTTTGTATTTGTTTGTGATATCCTCTGAGCTTTTTTTGGTTACCATGGGAAGGAGTGACGCCATTGCGTCTTCTTCCTCAGGCTCCTCTTCCGTAAACTCGGAAATATTGTTAAGAACATCCTCTTTTATGCTGTCCAGATGATTTACTACATCGGGATATTTTTTATACTTCTTCTGAAGAGCTATAACATGATGTCCTATCGCAAACATACATACTTTGTAATCATATTCATCCGTAGCTTTTTTGGATTCCTTGTCAAGATTGCGGATATCCCTCATAGTTGCGGCCGCCTGCTCCTGAATAACGTCGGAAGCATCATTTATGCGGGCTTTTGTCTCATCATCCAGCTGGTCAAAAGCGTCCTCATCGATTGCCTGGCCGTCTATTACGGGCATGAAATATATGCCTGAGCTTGTAGACCTGAGACTGAATCCGTTTTGATCCGCAAATTCGGTAAGGTTATTTATAAGCTCTTCTCTTTTATCGTCAAATTTTTTAACAATATTGGCTTTTTCCTTATGATAAGCCTCCGTATTTACAGCTTTAAGTATTTCCGTTGTAAATATGCCGATAAGCACATCCATATCCTTTTTGAACTTTTTGCCTACGCCGGGAGAAAATCTCAACGCTTTGGGGCATTTGGGATCATCAAAGTTATATACATAGCACCAGTCATCGGGCACAGGCTCATTTGCTGCGATTTTCTGCGTTCTGCTCTTCGCGTAGGTAGTTCTTCCTGTTCCGGACGGTCCGGACATATAGATATTATATCCTGTGAATTTTGCCTTCAGTCCGAAATTGAAGGCTTTGATCCCTCTGTCCTGACCTATTATTCCATCATAAGCCTCGATATCGGCTGTCGTTTTAAATCCCAACAAAGACTCATCGCAGAAATTTTTAAGCTGAGTGTATTCAAGTTCGTATTTAGGATTCATATATGTCCCCCCTATCCTTTTACTTTTAATCATAAAATCTTAATAGTTAAAATATTTCCACATTATTAAAGCATCCTCATGATTATGCTCATAATAATTTTTTCTTACTCCTTCTTCTTCAAAACCCAAGCCTTTGTATAGCTTCTGGGCCGTCAGATTATTAACTCCGACTTCCAGTGTAATGCCTATCATTTCTCTTTTCCGGCATTCCTCAAAAAGAGCTTCCATGAGCTGTTTTCCAATGCCTCTGTTTCTGAATTCTTCCGAAACGGCCACATTTGTTATATGTCCTTCGTTGACAATGTGCCACATCCCGGCATATCCGACGATCCTGCTGTCTTCTTCGGCAACAAAATACACCGCCATTTTGTTTTGAGCCATCTCATTCTGGAAATCTTTTTTTGTCCAAGGAACATTGAAGCTTTCTTCTTCTATGCTCCAGACACCGTCCACATCCTCATAGGTCATGGGTCTTATGTCTGCCATTTTAAACTTCCTTTTCTTTTTCCAGTCGTTCTCTTTCTGCCTGCGGCTTTCTGAGATATTCTATTTCAAGTTTATTTATATTTCCCGATAAAATCATTTCCCTCGCAAGAGAGGCCACGCTGCCTGCCCTAGGCATATTGCAGGACGGAGGCGCAACGAAAAATTTATTATTTTGCAGTATTGTCTCTTTATGAACCTTTATGCCGTCGCCAATGAAAATGACTTCTTTATTGTATTCCGCCGCACGGCGCAGCACTTCATCTATATGGAGAGCTTCGTTTTCGCATAATTTAGCAAGCTTTCCATTTTCCCAAGAATAGAACCCGGTATAAACCTCGCTTCTTCTTGCATCAATTATGGGACAGATTATTTTATCATTATTAAATACGCCGTATGCCAGTGCGTCCAGTGTAGGAACGCCTATAACAGGCTTATTGAGAGAAAGGCCAAAGCCCTTAGCCGTAGCGGCGCCTATCCTGAGTCCTGTGAAAGAGCCGGGACCCCGGGAGCAGGCGAAATAATCCACCTCGCTGATATCAGTTTCCGCACGGCGCAGAATCTCGTCTACCAGAGGCATAACGGTCTGAGAATGGGTAAGCTTGTTATTCAAAATAAATTCGGATAAAATCATTTCATCCTCAACAAGAGCCGCTCCTGCCACAGTTCCTGATGTTTCAAGCGCAAGTATTTTCATTCTTTTAACCCTCTTATTTTTATAAGACGATAATTATCATCTTTATCAAAATCCTTTTCTATATTTATAAAAATGGTGTCCTCCGGCAGAATGTCCTCTATGATTTCTCCCCATTCCACAAGACAAACGGCCTCGGAACCAAGCATTTCATCCAGTCCGATTTCAAAGGCTTCATCAGAATCCGAAAGTCTGTAAACATCCATATGATAAAAGTCGATTTCGCCCTTATATTCATTTACTATGGTAAATGTAGGACTAACTATTTCATCTGCGTTATAGCCCAGCCCTTCGGCAAAACCCTTCGCGAAAACAGTTTTTCCCGCGCCAAGGTCTCCGTCCAGAGAATAGACTTGCCCTTTTTCGGCTTCGGAACCAAGCGTTTTTCCTAAATTATATGTTTCTTCACTGCTCCAGCTTTCAAAATTCATTTCAAAACCTCTTTTTAGAAGAATTTAATTACTTTAGTTAATTTATCTTATCACATATGGCAATGAGGTACAACCGTTTAAAGTTTTACAAAATAGTAAAAATCCTTTGGATTTAACATTTTTAAAAACTATGGCAAATTTTTTCAAAACAGCGAAAACACCTTGAAAATCAAGGATAATCAGTCAGTTTTGCTCTATAAATACACGATAACGGAATAAAAAATTGTTTAATTGTTTCTTAAAATTTAAAAAATGTGTTTACAATGTTAAAATTATGTGTTATAGTTGTAACATAAATTTAACAATTATGGAGGATATTAAATGTTCAGATCCAAGAAACCTTATGGCATCAGTGTTGAGACATCTAAGACCGCCTCTGAATATTGTAACACAAATTTAACAACTACAGAAAAAATATTAAAACACATTACCATTGCAGCTATAGCAGGCATAATTAGCTTTTCAACACTGAGCGCTTCAACAGCATTGGCAGACAACAGAAACACAAAAGATTTACACTCTTCCAAAGTTACAAATGAAGTTGTAAACGAATCTATTCAGATTTTATCAACCGATTCATTTAAAGACCCTATTTCAGAAATGATGGAAGAGGAAAAACGTGCCGCAGAAGAAAAAGCATTCCTTGACAGTATTGAGATAATCGCCAAAGATTATTCAGATACCGAGGAACTTAAAGAAGCTCTTATTAAAATGAGCAAAGAATTTGACATAAGCAATATCACTTTAACCGCAGCTTTCGAAAAAGTGGATGAAATGGCCTCGATTCCCGACTCCGCTCCCGTAGCAGGGCTTATAACTTCGAAATTTGGTTACAGGACGGATCCCTTCTCGGGAAGACAGGCTTTCCACTGCGGGCTTGACATACAGAATGAATTTGACTCGGATGTATGCGCGACAGCTTACGGCACAGTAATATTTGCCGATTACTACGGCGGATACGGAAACTATGTTCAGGTAGACCACGGAAACGGTATTGTTACATGCTACGGTCACCTTAACACTTTCAAATGTAAAGTCGGCGACATTGTTTCAGTCGGCACACCCATCGGAACAATGGGACAGACCGGTCAGGCAACAGGAGTTCACGTACATTACGAAGTTTGCGTGGACGGAGAAAAGGTTGATCCATTAGAGTATATTTCCGATTTATCGGAGATGACTTTTTTAGAATAACTATTCCTTTCTTTAAATGCTTTAAGCGATAAAATTCGCAAGGCCAAATAAAAATGTGACGTTTTGCCAGCGTCACATTTTTATTTTTATGTTCTTTTTTATTTACTCTTTCCACGTGAGTCTGTGGAGCTTTCCCTGGGTATTCATTCCTTTAAAACCCTGCTGCCTCAATGCCTCATAGAGAATAATCGCGACTGAATTAGAAAGATTCAGGCTCCGCAAATCTCCCATCATGGGGATTCTTATGCAGGTTTCCTTATAATCCACAAGAATCTCCTCAGGTATGCCCGCAGTCTCTTTTCCAAACATTATAAAATCGTTTTCAGAATACTCTACTTCTGTATACATCTGCTCTGACTTTGTCGTCGCCATAAATATTTTAGCTCCGGGATTTTTATCGAGAAAATCCTGAAAATTATCATAATAATGTATATCCAGGTATTTCCAGTAATCTAATCCCGCTCTTTTCAGATACTTATCGTCTGTCCTGAATCCAAGAGGTCTTATAAGATGAAGCGATGAACCCGTAACTGCGCAGGTTCTGGAGATATTCCCTGCATTTTGCGGAATTTCGGGTTCCAATAAAACAATATTCATAAAATACACTACCTTTTTATGCTTTTTTTGTTGACATATAATTCTTTTTATATTATAATTAATGCGAACTAATAATATTTAGCATTGGAGAATTATTATTATGAACGCTAATGTTAGCAAAATCAAACAAGCCGGTTTGAAGGTTACTCCCCAGCGACTGGCAATTTACGATTATCTTGTAAATACAGACTGTCACCCCAGCGCTGATACAATTTATAAAAATCTGGAAGAAACAACTCCCGGAATGAGCCTGGCAACCGTATATAAAACTTTGGAAGCATTCAAGAAAAACAACCTTGTTATTGAACTCAATGCCGGAGACGGTTTTGCCAGATATGACGCTATAACTGAAAATCACTCACATATTGTATGCACAAACTGCGGTCGTGTTTACGACCTTTTCCTTCCGGAAACAATGAATATCAGGGAGCAGATTTCCAATCTTACCAACTTCAAATTGAATGATGAAAGACTTATATTCTACGGAGTATGTCCTTCATGCCAGGCTGATGAAGAATAAGCTTTTATTTAAAATTAACCGCAAATTAAGGGAATGAACAATCATTCCCTTAGTTTTTTTTTGCACAATTTTGATTTATTTCAGAGAAGAAACAAACATCGCTATTTTGCTCAGCGCCCATTTTATATTTTCTACGGAATACGCATAAGAGCATCTGATATGGCCTTCTCCGCTTTCTCCAAATGCGTGTCCGGGAACAGTGGCCACCTTTTCCTGCATAAGAAGCTTTTCACAGAACTCTTCGCTGGTCATTCCCGTTGACTTGATTGAAGGGAACACATAGAAAGCGCCCTTGGGCTCGAAACACTCAAGACCCATCCTGTTAAATTCACTTACCATAAGCCTTCTTCTTATGTCATAGGCTTCCGCCATTTCTTCTATAAAATCATCTCTGTTTTCACACGTGAGAGCCTCTACGCCAGCGTACTGGCTTGTTGTAGGCGCGCACATGATTATATATTGATGAATTTTGTTCATGTTATCTATGATTTCCGCCGGTCCGGCAGCATATCCCAGTCTCCAGCCTGTCATGGCAAATGCTTTTGAAAATCCGTTAAGTACGATAGTTCTTTCCTTCATTCCAGGAAACTCCGCTATGGAAACATGTTTCGTTCCATAAGTAAGCTCGGCATAAATCTCATCGGAAATAACCAATAAATCATGCTTGATAATAATAGGAACCAGTTTTTCAAGGTCTTCTCTTTCCATAATAGCTCCCGTGGGATTGTTGGGATAGGAAATAAGGAGCGCTTTGGTCTTTGGCGTTATTTTCGCCTCAAGCTCCTCCGGCTGAAGTCTGAAATCATTTTCCATTTTTGTCGAAATAACGACAGGAATACCGCCTGCCATAGTTACACAGGGTTTATATGACACAAAACAGGGTTCCACAACAAGGATTTCATCCCCTATTTCAGTTATTGCTTTCATAGCAATATCAATTCCTTCACTGGCGCCTACTGTGCAGACGATTTCTTTTTCGGGATCGTAATTTATATTGAATTTTTCCGATAAATAGCCGCAGATTGCGCTTCGAAGCTCCATAAGTCCCTGATTGGCTGTATAGGATGTCCTTCCCTTTTCAAGTGTCGATATAGCCGCTTCACGTATATTCCATGGTGTCTCAAAATCCGGCTCGCCTACTCCCAGAGATACTACGTCATCCATATGGCTTGCTATATCGAAAAATTTTCTTATACCTGATTTTGGCATATTCAAAATGTCTTTATTTACGTATGATTTACTCATGGAGCAATTATCATCCTTTCATCTTTTATTCGGCTCTCTACAAGAATTTTGCCGTGGTCTTTGTATTTTTTCAGCACGAAATGTGTGGCTGTGCTGATTACAGAATCTATTGTAGAAAGCTTATCCGATACAAAAAACGCAACATCTTTAAGGGTTCTGCCTTCTATGTTTACGAGTAAATCATAGGCTCCGGAAATAAGATAAACGCTTTTTACTTCTTTAAATCTGTATATTCTTTCAGCTATTTTATCAAAACCGTTTCCTCTCTGGGGAGTTACTCTTACCTCGATAAGGGCAGTAACGAAATCCTTCTCCGTTCTGTCCCAGTTTATGAGAGCCGTATATCCGCAGATAACCTTTTCGTTTTCAAGCATTCTGATTTCGGCTTCAACGTCTTCTTCTTTTTCTCCGAGAATAGCCGCTATGTCAGAAACCGTAAATTTCGCGTTTCTATCTAATAATTCAAGAATTTTTGTTCTCATTTAAATACCTCCATGAAATCAGTTAAATTATATAGAATCATTCCACAGGAACATAAACCTCGTTGCCGTCTTCATCGACTACAAGCTGGAACTGAGGCGGATTGTTGTCTCCGCCGCCGTTATCGGGTTCAGGTTCAGGTTCGGGAGTGTTATACTCGGGCTCAGGAGTATTGTTCTCCGGCGCGGGTGTGTTGTTTTCCGGCTCAGGCGCGTTGTTCTCAGGTTCTGCCGTGTTGTTTTCTTCCGGCGTTGTTTCCGCAGGCTCCGCCGCGTCAACCTTTTTCTGTCCTATGGTAACCTCATCGGCTGTTGCCGAATAGGTAGATCTGTTGAAATACTCTCTGCTTTCCAGATTTCCGTTTATATAAACCAGTTTATAAACATCTATAACGCTTCCCGCGGATCCGGTTTTTGTTACTACTCTCTGGCCTTCGGGAAGATCAGGATCATAGGTTATTTTTTCCGCCGGCTTCGCCACAGATGAAACATATACGGACTCAAAGTCTATGGTTCTGTTTGCCGGTCTTGTTTCATATCCGTAAATATTGGCGTAAACTTTGTTGTTCGCTGTATACATCTCAACATAAACAGGATATTTTGTATTGTTCTTAAACTTGAAATCTGTGTATGTTCCGGCAATCGCCGCGTCCATTCCGGCAGGAACATATCCGATTTTCAATGAATGGTTTCTTCTTTCAACAACCTCCAGCTCCGCTCTTATTACAGCGTTGTAAAGGGTTGTGGATACCTGGCATACGCCTCCTCCGACACCGGAAGTAAGAACACCGTTTTCAATAACTCCGGCGTACTGATATCCATTTGCCAAAGTTTGATCTCCCATAGCGTTATAGCTTGAGAAAATCTCTCCCGGCTGAACAACGGAACCGTTGATATTCGCGGAAGCTATGCGCATATTCTCGTTTCTGCCCCAGTCTCCGTTGGAATAGCTTGTATAATATGAACCCAGAACCTTGAAATTTCCGTCAAGGTCCGCTTTTCTAACAGCCGGCTCGGTTTTTACCGTATTTATAACATATATGCCGCTGAAGCCGCTGGCGATCATATCCTTGATGTCCTTAACGGTAGCTTCCTGATTTACCGCGTAGCCGTCGGAATCCTGAGTAATATTTATGCCTGAGTCTGTTCTCTGGATAGACGCATCCACCGCGGGAACATCGATTACTCCGGCAATTCTTTCAACCGTACTTTCTATTCCGCCGTTTTCCGTCATAAGCTGAAGCTCAAAATCAACAGGATTTTCCTCAAGAGCTTTTACCGCCTTGTAGTTTTCCTCTGTGCTGCCTGTTCTGGCATATTCGTAAGCTTCCTTCGCGGCACCTTCATAATCGTATGTGGTGCCTAAAAACTCGGGAGTCACATTCCACGATTTATCGTTATAGGCCGCCGTAAACATGGGCTCTGTCTCTTTGGAAGCGAACTTTTCCTTTAAGAAAGAAACACATTCTTCTTCAGTCATGCCGCTTACATCCGCTCCCTCAATGGTAATTCCCTTATATATAGTATCCCCCGCAAGGGCGTCTTCCATTTTTGTTTCGCTTTTCGTTATGCTTTCCGTAACTCCGGAAATTTTGGAAGGCGTTTTGCATCCGCTCAATCCGAATACAAATGCCGCTGACAGTATTGCTGCGGTAATTCTTTTTGTCACAAACAATTTTTTGTTCCTTTCACCAAAATCCATATACTTGTTTTACCCCCTGTATTTTCTCTATCCTAAATTTTATGTAATTAATCCAAATTTATTTGACTCATTTAGAAACAAACTGGGAAACTATTCCCAAAATCAGCAGTATTACGATTAAAATCGCAATAACAGCCAATATGTTTTTTCTTGATTTTTTTCTTCTCATAATATTTCCCTCTATTATGGTTATAATATCACATCTTTATTATATATTAATTTTCCAAATAAATATACAAAAAATTTCAAATATCCGCATTTTTATCAAAATTTATATTTTTATCAGGATTCATTTAAAAATTTTTCCGAAACCCCGAAAAAATTCCCTGTATATAGGGTTTAATTCCCTCTTAATTGGTAAATATGACCCTGCGGATTCTTATATAGCTTTATTTTATTAATTTTTAAAAACCCGCCCTGCCCCAATCTTGATATTTCTCACTTATTAACCTATAATATCTAAATAGATAATTATGTATTTGAAAGGAGTTTTTTCAATGATTTCCGAAAAAATGAAAGATCTTGTCAGCAAGAGTTCAGTTATAAGAGCAATGTTCGAAGAAGGAAAACAGATGGCTAAGATTTACGGCAAAGAAAACGTTTACGATTTCAGTCTCGGCAATCCCTCTGTCGCTCCTCCCGAAACAGTTAAAGAAGCGATTAAAGATATTTTAGACAACGAAGAGCCTACATTCGTACATGGATACACCAGCAATTCCGGCTATGAGGATGTTCTCCAGTTTGTCGCTGAAAAATTAAATCAGAAATTCGGCACAGACTTTACGCCTCAGTGCATTGCTATGACAAATGGAGCCGCCGGCGGAATTAATGTTATTTTCAAGGTTCTCCTCAATCCCGGAGACGAGGTTATCGCATTTGCGCCCTTCTTCGGCGAATATCGCAACTATGCTGTTAATTATGACGCAAATCTGGTGGTAGTTGATCCCGATTTTGAAAAAATGCAGATAAACTTCAAAGATTTTGAAAGCAAAATTACCCATAAAACAAAGGCTGTTATTATTAATTCCCCCAATAATCCCTCCGGTGTTATTTATTCTGAAGAAACATTAAACACCGTAGCGGAAATACTGTACAAAAAGCAGAAGGAATTCGGCACAAGCATTTATCTTGTTTCCGATGAACCTTACAGAGAGCTGGCTTATGACGGAGCTGTTGTTCCTTATGTTACTAAATTCTATAAAAACGCAATCGTTGGTTATTCCTTCAGCAAAACACTTTCTCTCCCCGGCGAAAGAATCGGGTATATTGCAGTTTCTCCCGAAGCTGATAGTTTTGAGGAAATAATGGCGGGAGTTTCCGTTGCAACGAGAATTCTTGGCTTCGTAAACGCTCCTTCACTTTTCCAGAGAGTTGTTTTAAAATGCTTTGATGAAAAGTCCGACCTGGATGTTTATGACAGAAACAGAAAATACCTTTACAATATGCTCACATCCTTGGGATTTGAGTGCATTTATCCTCAGGGAGCATTTTATCTCTTCCCCAAGACTCCCATTGCCGATGATGCCAAATTCTGCAATGACGCAAAGGAATTCCGCATACTTATGGTGCCCGGCTCCGCATTCGGATGTCCCGGATACGCAAGACTGGCATACTGTGTATCCTTTGATACTATTAAAAATTCAGAGGAAAGCTTTAGAAAGTTAGCCAAAAAATACGGCATGATCAAATAAACAGCTTCCTCTCCTAAGGCTCAGGAACTCCGCCCCTAAGAACCCGCAAGGGACTTTGCCCATTGACCCGTATAATTAAGTATCTGAAGGTTGACGGCTATACTTTATTTTCATGAAATTCAAAATTTCAGCCAAATAACTCTTCTAAATAATGCAATAATTACGAAGCGGCAATACTTTTTTGGAAAAACAAAAATCTCAGCGATAATTCACTGAGATTTTTATTTTTATTCTACCAGTTTTTTCAATTCGCGCAGAAAGTTTTCATTATCCTCCGGTTTAAGGAATGAAAACCGCAGGAATGTATCATCCAAAAATGTAAAAGTTGATGCGTCTCTGACAAACATTTTCTTTTTTATAAGTATATGGAAAATCTCTCCCGAGGTTATCTTATCAGTAAGAAGCTTCAAAAGCACAAAATTGGACTGTGTTTCATAAAACTTTATGTTTTTCCATGTGGAAAGCTCTGCGTAGGCTTTCTTTTTCTCGTCAGCAACAAATTTTTTTGTCTTGGCAATAAATTCTTTGTCTCTGAAGATATTCTCTCCGGCAAATGCAGCCAGAATATTTACAGACCAAGGGTCTTTTTTCTCCTTGAGCTCCTCGAAAAATTGCTTATTGCTGCAAATTCCGTATCCAAGCCTGATTCCCGGAGCTGCAAAAAACTTGGATATTCCTCTTATTACAAAAAGGTTGTCGAACTCGTCCGCAAGAGGAATTGATGTTATATTATCCAGATTTTCGGAAAACTCTATATATGTCTCGTCTATCATCACGCGGATGCCTGACGATTTGCAGTGAGCAAGAATTCTGCGCATCTGCTCTTTGTTTATCGCTGTGCCTGTTGGATTGTTGGGGTTGCAGGCTATGAAAAGTCCTACATCCGGTTTGAGAAAATCCAAAAGTCCGTCTACATCGATCTTAAAATCATCCTCTTCCTTCAACGGGAAATACTCATATGAAGAACCGGCTATTTTAAGCTCTCTTTCATACTCGGAATATGCCGGACCGAGAATAACGGCTTTTTTTGCATTTGCGCATTTTATATATGAAGATATGAGCTCCGTGGATCCGTTTCCAACTGTTATATTTTCCATTTTGGCGCCTGTATACTCACCTATGCTCTCTCGAAGCTTTTCGTAGTTTTTGTCAGGATATACGGAAACCAAATCTATATTTTCAGCCAAAAGCTTTTTTGCTTTTTCGGGAAAACCCAAGGGGTTTACGTTTCCGGAAAAATCCAGTATCTCGTTTTTAGGTATGCCGAATGTTTTTTCGGCCCAATCCAAGTCTCCTCCGTGAACTGTATAAGGCTTTTTCATATTAATCCCTTCTTTTTCTTTTTTCTGTTTATATTTTAGCACATTTTCTTTTCAAAAACCGAAAAAATTTTCCGCGTTCCCGTACTTATATTTATCGTTTTTTACCCGAATTCGTAAAATATTTGTATAAATACACACAAAATATATAAATCTTTTAGTTGTAAGCGCGCCATTTTAGGTTTATTTCAGCCTTTAAAGTGTTCTTTTTTTAATACAATCCAAAAATTTGGGCTTTTTGTGTTTTTTTGCTATTGCATTAAAGCAAAAAATATGATAGATTCTATGGTACAGAAACAATTGTACTTCTAAAAAATACACGGAGGCAGTTAATATGGAAAAGGACAAAAATTTCTTCATCGTTGAAAAAAGTGTTCTGCCCGAGATTTTTATAAAGGTTATGGAAGTTAAAAACCTTCTGGAAAGCGGAAGAGAAACCGTGGTTCAGGAAGCCGTCGCAAAGGTTGGAATCAGCCGCAGCGCGTTTTATAAATACAGAAATCACGTTTATCCTCTTTACGAAAACACACGCGGTAAAACAGTTACTTTCGGAATGAATCTTGATGATACGAAAGGCGCTTTATCAAATGTGCTGAATATAATCGCGGAGGCAGGCGCCAACATACTCACAATAAACCAGAATATTCCTATTAACGGTTTAGCAAATGTTACTATAAGCATAGAAACAAACTCCATGGAATCGGATTTTGAGGAGCTTATGCAGAATCTTTCCGACTTAGTAGGAGTTCATAAATTTAAAATTATTGCCAGGGAGTGAATTTAATATGATAAATACAGCTATTTTAGGTTACGGCACAGTAGGCTCGGGCATAGCCGAAGTTCTTACCATGAACGGCGAGCTTATTGCAAAAAGAGCCGGAGACAGGCTTGAAATAAAACATATCCTTGATCTGAGAGATTTTCCCGGAGATCCTTTCGAGAGCATAATAACTCACGATTTTGAGGATATTTTAAACGATGACAGCATAAAGATCGTTGCTGAAGTAATGGGCGGCGTAGAGCCTGCTTACACATTCACAAAAAAACTTCTTCAGAAAGGCGTAAGCGTTGTTACCTCAAATAAAGAGCTGGTAGCCGCTCACGGACCGGAGCTCATAGCCATTGCGGCAAGCACAAACGCCAATTACAATTTTGAAGCAAGCGTAGGCGGCGGAATCCCCATCATCCGTCCCATAAACACAAGCTTTACCGCAGATGAAATTCTTGAAATATCCGGTATTTTAAACGGAACCACAAATTTCATACTCACAAAAATGACAGCTGAAGGTACAAGCTTTGATGTTGCTTTGAAGGAAGCTCAGGATCTTGGATATGCGGAAAGAAATCCCGAAGCCGATATAAAAGGCTTTGACCCCTGCAGAAAAATAGCGATCCTCGCATCTCTTGTGCTTGGAAAAACTGTGGATTATAACGATATTTACACAGAAGGTATTGATAAGATAACACCTGTGGATCTGGAGTATGTAAAAAAACTGAATTGCGCTCTCAAGCTGGTAGCTTCATTGAAGCTTCTTGACGAAGGCGTTTTTGTTAAGGTAACGCCTTTAATGATTCCTATGGCGCATCCTCTTTCCATGGTAAACGATTCATACAACGCTGTATTCGTTAAAGGAAACGCCGTGGAAAACACAATGTTTTACGGCAGAGGCGCAGGAAAGCTTCCCACTGCAAGCGCATGTGTTGCCGATATGGTTGATTCCGCAAGGAACCTCGGCAAAAACGTTAAAATCGACTGGTCAAGCGAAAAGGTTCAGTTAATGCCTTTGGACAACACACCTGTAAACGCTCTCATAAGAGTTAAATATAATTCTGAAAAGGATGCCAGAAACGCATGCTCAGAAGTTTTCTCAGGCTGCAAATTCGCGACTCTTAACCACTGCTTCGATGAATTCGCTGTACTTGTTGAAAACGAAACAGAAGGCTCTCTTTCAGAAAAATGCGCAGCTTTGAAAGAAAAATCAGCTGTAAGCGATATTGCGAACATTATAAGATTTGAAAACTAATCAATTTTTTTATAATGATACTTTAAGATCAGAGGAGGAAAAAACTTTGTTAATTGTACAGAAATTCGGAGGATCATCCGTTGCGGACGCCCAGCGTATTTTCAACGTGGCAAACCGCATCATAGACACAAAAAACGAAGATAATCAAGTGGTTGTAGTTCTTTCCGCACAGGGAGACACAACAGACGATTTAATCGACAAGGCAAAGGAAATCAATCCCAAGCCGGCAAAAAGAGAAATGGATATGCTCCTTGCGACAGGAGAACAGCAATCTGTGGCGTTAATGGCTATGGCTTTAAATGCTCTTGGATATAACGCCATTTCATTAAACGCTTTTCAGGTGCAGCTGACTACTACATCTGATTACAGCAACGCGAAAATAAAAGACATTGACACAGAAAGAATCAAAAGGGAGCTTGCCCGCGACAACATCGTACTTGTGGCAGGATTCCAGGGCGTCAACATTTTCAATGACGTAACCACTCTCGGAAGAGGCGGTTCCGATACCACAGCCGTAGCAATCGCGGCAGCGTTAAACGCAGACGCGTGCGAAATATACACCGACGTTGACGGAGTATACACAGCAGACCCCAGAATCGTAAAAGACGCATCTAAACTTGAGGAGATCAGCTATGACGAAATGCTGGAGCTGGCTTCTCTGGGTTCAAAGGTGCTTCACAACCGTTCGGTTGAGTTAGCTAAAAAATATCACATACCCCTTGTGGTTCGTTCAAGTTTTAATAAAGTTAGCGGTACTGTAGTTAAGGAGGACAGCAAAATGGAAAAAATGCTCGTAAGCGGTGTTGCCGCAGATAAGGATATAACAAGAATCTCACTTTTGAATATAGAAGATACCCCCGGCAAGGCATTCGAGGTATTCTCAATTTTAGGAAGAAACGATATCAGCGTTGATATTATTTTACAGTCCATCGGTAGAGACGGCACAAAGGATATTTCCTTTACAGTCGCAAAATCCGATGCTGACGCTGCATGCGAAATACTTGAAAAATACAAAGACAAAATCGGCGTAGGAACAATTTCCCTGGACGACAATGTTGCAAAACTTTCAATCGTAGGCGCAGGAATGGCAACTCACGCAGGCGTTGCAAGCCTTATGTTTGAAGCGCTTTATGATGCAAGAATCAACATCAGCATGATCTCCACATCTGAAATCAAGATTTCAGTTCTTATAAACAAAGACGATGTTGAGCTTGGCATGAGAGCTATCCACCAGAAATTCAATCTCGCAGCGTTAAACAGCTTATAATACCCTATAAAAGAATCGGGACCGTTCACAAAATGAGCGGTCCTTATTTTATATCTTTTTCTGAACTTTTGCCGGATTGCCAAATGCGATTACATTTTCGGGAATGTCTTTTGTTACTACGGAACCGGCTCCGATTATTGAGTTGTCGCCTATGGAAACTCCCGGTAGTATAATGGAGCCCGATCCTATCCATACACATTTGCCTATATACACCGGCGCAGGTATCAGTGATGCTCTTTTATCAGGTGAAATATCATGATTAAGAGTCGCAATTACTACATTATGGCCAATAAGCGCATTGTCGCCTATTCTTATTCCGCCCTGATCCTGAAAACGACATCCGGAATTTATAAATACACCTTTGCCAACGATTATGTTCTTTCCGCAATCCGTTGTAAAAGGCGGAAAAAGCCCGAATCTTTCGTCAACTTCTCTGCCGGTAAGTATGGAGAACAGTTTTCTTATTTCCTCCGGTTCATGGAATTTTCCGTTTATCTCAGATGTTATCTTCATTGCCTCAAAGCTGAGTTTCGTCATATATATATGCAAAGGCGAACCTGCCGGGACATATTCGCCGTTATTCATTCTTTCCAGAAATTCTTTAGTGTCCATCGCAAAACCTCCTCTTCATAAGTTGATTATACTCTCATCCATATGTATTTTTCAACATTTAAAGAAGTATGCAGATAAGTCCGCCCTTTCCTTCATTCACTATTTTATCCAGAGTTATGCCCAGCTTCGTCCGTACGTCTTCTGGTATGGAATAGACCTTCTGATTTATGTTTTCGCTCACGATCGTACCCAAAGTTCTTCCGAATATGTTCAGATCCCAAAGCTTTTCCGGCGAATTTTCAAAATCTTTCAAAACATCCTCTATAAAGGCCTGAGACTGCTCTTCCGTGCCGACAATAGGGCTTATTTCTGCTTTTACAGGCGATTTTATGAGATGAATCATGTCCCCCTGAGCCTTTATTTTCACTCCATATTTCTGACCCTGTTTGTATACGGAAGGTCTTTCCAGCTTTACCTCCTCGAAACCTAAGGGAGAAACTATTCCGTATCCTTTTGTTTCCACTTCATTCAGCGCGTTTTCAACTTTTTCATACTTGTTTTTAAGCTCAGAAAACTTTTTGATTATGGATACAAGCGCATAGTCATCCTTTATATCCAGATCCAGCTCTTCACTTAGCACATCATAGAAAAGATTATCCTCTGTATCCGCATATATTTTCGCGCTGCCTTCACCAGAATCTATTCCTTCAACATAGGTCTTTTTTATGTATGGGTTCTCCGAAAGAATCCCCGCAAGCTCTTTTATTCCGTTTAATTTATCAGTATTTTCCAGCATCTGTTTCAAAGTCTCAATAAGAGAAGCCTTGAGCCAGTGGCTGTCTTCAAGAGTGTCCGTCCATTTAGGGAAGTCTATATGTATTTCCTTTACGGGAAACTCATAAAGTATGTTCTCCATTATTCTGTTTATATCTTCAGTTTTCAGAGACGCCGCATTTACTGTCATTACATTTACATCATATTTTTCCGAAAGCTCCTGCCGCAGTTCTTCTGTTTCATCAGAATACGCCTTAGCTGAATTCAGAAGTACAATAAAGGGCTTATTCAGGTTTTTAAGCTCGTTTATTACCCTTTCTTCCGCCTCTATGTAGTTTTCTCTGGGAATATCGGAGATTGTTCCGTCTGTCGTGACCACGACGCCTATGGTGGAATGCTCAGAAATCACCTTTTCCGTTCCCTTCTCCGCCGCTTCCTTAAAGGACACAGGCTCTTTGTCCCAAGGGGTATTTATAAGCCGTGGCTCATCTCCTTCGAAGTCCCCTTCCGCTCCCTCAACCATATATCCTACGCAGTCTATCATCCTTACCTTTGCGTTTATATTGTCCCCAAAGCCGACTTCAACCGCCTCATTGGGCACAAATTTGGGCTCCGTAGTCATTACGGTTTTACCGTTGGCGCTCTGCGGCAGCTCATCCTTCGCTCTTTCCTTCGAATATGGATTTTCGATTTTGGGAATTACCAGCAAATCCATGAATTTCTTTATAAATGTGGACTTTCCGGTGCGGACCGGTCCCACAACGCCTATGTATATATCTCCGCCCGTTCTTAACGCTATATCCTCATATATTGAAGTGCCTGACATAAAATTCCTCCTGACAAGGGAATATAATAAACTTCCCTTTTTGCAAAACATATTTTTTTATTAATATGTATCTTTGGGATTATTTATGACAGGTCATAACATAACGAAGTATTTTCAAATACAAAAAGCCGCCCCGAAGGACGGCTGTAAGTTTTCAAATTCTAAGATTAATGAACAAGCGATATAATTGCTCCGCACGCAACAAGAACAAGCACAAGGACAATGATACATAAAATAAGTCCTATCCATGAAAGCACTCTTCCCGCTTTTGCCATTCCGTTGTCATAACCGGATCTTTTAACAGATTTACCAAGATTTACACCAATTATCGCAAGGATAATGCCGGCAATGGTACCCATTCCGGTAAAAATAAGAATGAGAGAAACTACTCCTAAAACCAATGATGCTATGGATTTTCCTTTTTGTTCTTCCATGAAAATACCTCCTCTTATTACTCCTTTAAATTGCACTTTCCTCATCCAGCTTCATTTTACAGAATTTGATATTATTGTCAATAATAAATTCAAATCTTAATAAATAATTAAAGTTTTTTACTGTTATATATAAGAATCATATTTAACATTTTATTTATTATATCATAAAAACCAGCGAATTTCCAACAAAAAACAATCCCCCGAAATACACGGGGGAAATACGTTTTTAAATTATCTTGCGGACATAAGTATTCCTATTCCGACAGCTACAAGAACAACTGCAATAATACATAAAATAAGGCCTATCCAGCAAAGAACTCTTCCTACTTTTGCTTTTCCGTTATCAAAACCGGATTTTTTTACCTGCTTGCCGTATACAAGACCAACAATCGCAAGAATTATGCCGATGATAGAAAGAACTCCATTGGGAATAAACATAAATACAAGTGAAATTATACCAAATGTTAAACACATCGTCGATTTCTTTTCTATATCCATGTGTAACCCTCCTTTCTTCTACTTAACCACTTATAACTTATATCTATATTTTTACATTTTTCTGAATAAATGTCAATATTTAAAAGACAGATATCAATCCGAAAAAGCAAATGTAATAAACATAACGTCCTTTGCTCCGTTTTCAGAAAGAACCTTGGCACATTCATTTATTGTGGAGCCTGTCGTAAGAACATCGTCTATAATCAGAATCCTCTTTCCCTTTATTTTATCCGCACCCATCGCTGCAAACGTGTCCTTTACATTCAGCTTTCTTTCATCTCCTGAAAGACGGCTCTGAGGCGTTGTATAAATTGTTTTCGCAAGAAGATCTTCACACGGCTTCCCGCATATTTCCGCGAATTGTTCCGCTATAAGCCTTGCCTGGTTATAGCCTCTTCTGCGCTCTTTTTCGGGAAACATGGGGACAAAGGTCACAATATCAAAATCTGATGAATCAAATTTCCCGCCGGACTGCATATAATCAAACATTATTTGAGCATAAGGCTTCACATTTATTCTTCCGCCGTAATATTTCAGATTATGCACGGAATTACGGACCTTGGAGAACGGAAATACCGCTAGTCCGCTTGTAAAATAATTTTCGCCTTCAGCGCATCCCATACACATGCCGTTTCGGGAAAAGCCGTCCCTGAGACTCCTTCCGCAGACTTTGCATCTTTCTTCCGAATCGGGGTTATTGTTTTTCCTGCAATCTCCGCAAATACAGCCCTTTGAGCCAAACTCAAGTATTTCTCCGCAAATCACGCATCTGTCCGGATAAATAAATTTCAGAATATAATCTAACATATAAGATCACCTGATTTATATTATAGCACTTTCAGATAAGTTTTCCACCTGTATTCAGTCCTGCAATTCCAATCAAAATCAGAACTCCTGCTGGCAAAAAATCTCTCCACAAGCAGTTTCCTTTTTGTGTATTGATTTTATTTCCGACGATATATCCCGCATACAGAAAAACTGTTTGAAAAACTGCCATTAAAACGGGAAGCAGACCTAAATCATTGAAAATCGCGGAAAGGCCGATTCCCGCTCCGAACGCGTCCGCAGACAAAGCCGCGGCAAGGAATATCCCCTCAACCATTTCTATTGAACCTGAATTATCCATATCACACATTTGGGGAGATTGAAATGCGTTTGCTTCTGTTTGTCTGCTTTTTTCATTTATTTTCTGAAACAACAGATATATTCCCAAAGCAATGAGTATGCCGGATCCAGTAAAAACCGTAAGCTTTTCAGGAATTATTCTGTCAATGGCTTTTCCCGCGAAAATCGAAAGCTTCAAAATCAGAAAGGTTATTCCGAAAACTACCGCGTAACACGATCCAGTGATTTTTGTACCTGCCATCCCGAAAGATATTCCAAGACCCAAGCCGTCTATGCTCAGCGCTATGCTCAGAAATATTTTGCCCATGCTCTGACCTCATCGGATTTCGCTTATTCATACTATGCCGCCAGTCATATTTTGGCCACGGGACAAGTATAATCTTATATAAAACCAATTTAAGGAGGATTTATATGTACTGGCACAGCCTTGGTATTGATGAAACGGCAAAAATGCTCGGCACGGACAAAAAGCTGGGATTGAGTGATCTACAGGCCGAAAAATCCCGTCAGAAGCATGGCGGAAACGTAATTATCGAAGAAACCAAACCCAAAGGATTCTTAAGCCGTTTTTTTGAACAGCTTCGGGATTTTATGGTAGTTGTCCTCATAACCGCCGCCGTTGTTTCATTTTTAGTATCCATAAAAAATGGGGAAGGTTCTTTTTACGAACCCATAATCATCATTGCTATAATTGTTGTAAACGCAATAATAGGTGTAATTCAGCAGGAAAAAGCCGAAAATGCTCTGAATTCCATTAAAAAGCTTTCTGCTCCGACAGCCAGGGTCATTCGGAATGGAAAAATAAAGGAAATACCTTCTGAGGATGTAGTTGTCGGGGATTTGATTACTTTTGATGCCGGAAGCTACATACCCGCAGACGGAAGAATTATTGAAGCAAACGGGCTGAAAACAGAGGAATCCTCCCTGACAGGCGAATCATTTCCGGCAGAAAAAAATACTGATATAATACACAAAAAAGAGCTTTCAACCGGTGATATAAAAAATATGGTGTTCGCATCGACATTTGTTTCGGCCGGCAACGGAACAGCCATTGTAACGGAAACAGGGAAAAATACGGAAGTCGGAAAAATCGCAGGACTTCTGAAAAATGATGACGAGACGGAAACTCCTCTTCAGAAACGACTTGGAAAAACAGGAAAACATTTAAGCGCCACTATACTTGTTTTCTGTGGAATAATCTTTATTCTTGGAATTTTAAGGCATCGGGATCCCTTCGATATGTTCATGACCTCCATAAGTCTTTCCGTTGCCGCAATACCGGAAGGCCTCCCAGCCATAATAACAATCGTCCTTGCCATCGGCACGCAAAGAATGTCCGCCAAAAACACAATAATCCGAAAGCTTCCTGCTGTGGAAACATTGGGTAGCGCTGATATTATCTGCTCGGATAAAACCGGCACTTTGACGCAAAACAAAATGACAGTTATAGAAGTACAGGACATATGCGGAAAAGAGTTGAGCACAGAAAAATCATCCGAAATACTTAAGTATATGGCGTTATGCTCTAATTCATCTTATTCTTCGGTAAAAATCACAGGTGAACCAACGGAGAACGCTATTGTGGAAGCGGCTTTTAAATCAGAATGCGAAAAGCGCGAGTTTGACAAAAAGCATCCTCGAATTCTGGAAATTCCCTTTTCTTCGGAAACGAAATACATGATAACCGTGAACAAAGCCGGCGGAAAATATGTTGCAATCATCAAAGGAGCTCCGGAAATTGTAATGGAAAAATGCGGATTTGTATTCAGGAATAAGGATACTCAGCCAATTTCGCCTTTGGATTTGTCAAGACTGGAAAGCATAAACTCAACCATGGCAAAAAAGGCGCTCAGGGTTATTGCTGCCGGTTTCAGGGAATTTGACGCTCCGCCGAACAAAAACACCTTGGTAAAATGTGCGGATTTTACTTTTTTGGGTTTTGCGGGACTTCAGGATCCGCCTCGTCCGGAAGCAGAAAGGTCCGTACAGATGTGTAAAAATGCAGGAATCATTCCTGTAATGATAACGGGCGACCACAAGCTGACGGCTCAGGCTATAGCAGAAAAAATAGGAATATTTTCAGTAGGGGACAAAATTATAACCGGAGAAGAGCTCAACAGGCTCTCCGAAAAGGAATTTGAGGAAAATGTTGAGAAATACAGGGTTTTCGCCAGAGTATCGCCTCAGCATAAGGTAAAAATCGTTAAGGCTCTTCAGAAAAAGAACCACATTGTTGCTATGACAGGCGACGGAGTCAACGACGCTCCGGCTCTGAAGGCCGCTGACATCGGGTGCGCAATGGGCTTGAATGGAACGGACACGGCTAAAAACGCATCAGATATCATACTTATGGACGACAATTTCGCTACCATTGTAGAAGCTATAAAAGAAGGCAGATGTATATTCTCAAATATTCGAAAAACAGTGCATTTTCTCTTGTCAAGCAACATTGGAGAGGTACTTACGATTTTTGCCGCAATGCTTTTTGGATGGGTAACTCCCCTGCTTCCGATTCAGCTTCTCTGGGTTAATCTGGTAACGGATTCATTGCCCGCGATAGCTCTTGGGCTGGAACCTCCGGAGGAAAACATAATGTCACGACCGCCAGAAAAAAACAGCAGAAGTCTGTTCGAAAACGGCATGGGACTGAGAATTTTCGGGGAAGGAATCATGATAGGAGTGCTGGCTCTCGCTGCATTCGGAATCGGACACATATTTTTCGATATATCTGAATCCTACGTCACCGGAAGAACTATGGCCTTTGCCGTTTTAAGCATTAGCCAGCTTTTCCATGCGTACAATATGCGCAGCGAGAAGTCGCTTTTCAGGATAAAGATCCTTTCAAACAGGCATTTGAACACTGCATTTATAACAGGACTTATTCTGCAGATTGCTGTAATAACCGTTCCGTATCTGAACAAGGTATTCGGCATATGCTCTCTTGATATTTATCAATGGCTAATTGTGTTTATTTTGAGTTTTGCGCCAATTCCGGCAGTGGAAGCAGAAAAGCTTTTTACAGTCAAAACTTCAAAAATCAAAATCAACGCATAACGCAAAAAGCACTCTCTTTTTCAAGAGAGTGCTTCTTCTGTCAAATCACTTTTTATTAAAAAATTTATACTCGCCTATCTCATGCTTCTCTTCGTGATAGGTTTCCATGTATAAAACAACATCCTCGGCAGAATCGAAAACCTTAAAAAGCTCTCTGCATGCCGGTTTCATAAAGCCTTCGGATATGGCTTTTTCCAGAAACACAAGCATTTCATCAAAATATCCGTTTATATTGAAAATGGATATAGCTTTTCCATGCAGACCAAGCTGTTTCGATGTAAGTATCTCGAAAAACTCCTCATATGTACCTATTCCGCCGGGCAGAACAACAAAGCCGTCCGACATATCTTCCATGACCTGCTTTCTCTCCCGCATAGTCTCCGTATATATAAGATCAGTACAGTTTTCAAAGAGGATGCCGTCAACATTGAAAAAATTTGGGGATACGCCGATAATTTTTCCGTTTTCGGAAAAAACGCCTCTGGCGGCGGCTCCCATAAGGCCGCTGGCTCCTCCGCCAAATATAAGGGCATGACCTCTTTGAGCCATTAGACTGCCCAGCTTTTCGACTTCCGTTTTATATATTTCGTTTATGTTTTCACTGGATGCGCCATACAAGCATAAATTCATAATGATTACCTCAAATTTCCAAAATCTTATGTTCTTTCATCTTTTTCCTTACATCAAAATAGAATATAAAGGTTGCAACTGTTGCTATGGTCCAGCCGTAATTCCATGCCGCCCAGATTCCGTTTGCGCCTTTTGCGGCAGAGAAAACATATGCGAGAATTACTCTCAGAATCAGGTCTATGAATGTGGCTATCATGAAATATTTCATGGCTCCGGCGCCTCTGAGCACTCCGTCCACCATTACCTTTAATGATACTACAAAATAAAAAGGAGTAATAGTCCTCAAAAATATAATACCTGTATTCAGCGCCACACTGCTTTCTTCGTTCATGAAAAGCTTAAGCATTCCTTCCGCGTTGAAGAAAAGTATAAGAAAAAATGGCGCAGAAAGTATTATAGCCATAAGTATTCCGGATTTCAGGCCTTCGTGGACTCTGTCGAACTTTTTTGCTCCTATATTCTGGGATGTATAGTTGGACATTCCCGTTCCCATTGTCAGAAAACAGGCTATACCAAAGCCGTTTAGCTTTACTGCCGCCGAATATCCGGCTATAACCGATGAACCATATCCGTTTATAATGCTCTGGACAAATATATTTCCAACGGAAATGAAGCTCTGCTGAAGAATGCTGGGAACTGCTATCTGTCCTATCTTACTCAGCATATCCCGAGAGAATTTTTTATATTTCTCCTTTACTTCTATTGTTCGAAGCCTTCGGAATACTACCGCAAGGGCAAGGACGCAGGCTATTCCCTGAGCTATAAATGTGGCCCATGCTACTCCTGCGACACCCACATGCAGATTTTTTACAAAAACTATATCCAGATATACATTTCCCATGGATGAACCGATGAGAAAATACAGCGGCGTCATGGAATCGCCAAGAGATGTAAAAATTCCGGTGGATATATTGTATAAAAACAGAAATGTAAATCCCGCTACATATATTTTCAGATATATTGAACCGTCAGCAAAAATGTTGTCAGGCGTATTGATAAGCCTCATAAGGTCTGGTGTAAAAATTATACCGATAACACTCATTATTCCAGCAATTATCAGGGATGCCAGAACAGCCGTGGAAATGGCGCTTTTCATGTTCGCGTATTTTTTCGCTCCGAAAAGTCTCGATATTACAACGGAACAGCCGACATTGAAGCCTACGGCCACAGCAAGAAAAATGAATGTTATGGGAAAAGAAGCGCCTACTGCAGCAAGAGCCTCTTCACCCGCGTATTTTCCCGCAATCAGACTGTCTGCCATACTGTAGAACTGCTGGAACATTACGCTTATAAACATAGGTATGGTAAATTTCCATAAAACTTTCTGGGGATTTCCTACCGTGAGATCTTTTGTCATTTCAATTCTTCCTTCAAAAGTATTTGTATTAATCATACTACTTTAAGAAGGAAAAATGAATATATGCACTAAATAAAATATTCTTGGAAAATCAATCACAAATGTACAATTTTTCACATTAAAACTTCAATTTTTTTTAATATCATGTAAAATTCACAGTACATATAATAAGCCTTCCCTCAACAGAAAGGCCCTTGATAATAAACTATATCATTACTTTTTAAACTTTTCACCGTCAAGAAACTTTATGATCTTTGCCGGACTGCCTACAACCACAGCGTTGTCCGGAACATCCTTTGTCACGACAGAACCGGCGCCGACTACGGCGTTTTCGCCTATGGTTACTCCCGGAAGTATGGTCACATTTAGGCCTATCCATACATTTTTCTTTATATGTACAGGTTTGCAGGTCAATACTTCTCTTTCGTAAAAATCGTGATTATTTGTGGCGATTGTGCAGTTTAGAGAAATCATTGTATTATCCTCAATCACAAGACCTCCCGCGGACATACACTGGAAATTGTTCATTATAACAACATTCTCGCCGATTTTTACGTTCTCTCCAAGGTTTACAAACACAGGCGGATTTACCGTGGAGCTTTCACCTATTGCGCCTTTGAAAAGCTCGGTCACAAGCTCCTTTACTTCCTGAGTGTACGGCATAGCATTATTGATCTTATGACAAATCTGTGCGCTTCTTAAGACTTCGTCCATTATTTCTTTGTTCGGTATTCTTAAATCTATTCTTACTTCTTCCATAATTGTAAAATCTCCTTTCATGAGCAGGTTTTAACTATACTCTTCTCAGAATTTCCCATATTCCCATCATAAATTCCGCCGGTATGAATTTTGCAGTTATCCAGTGGGCTGTGCACATAATTCCCGGAGTACATACGGGAAGACCTATTCGGCTTGCGAAAAGAGAACGGCTTGCAATGGCTTTTGCCGTGGATGACAGAGGGAAATGTCTGATTCCAACACCGCCGTCTGCTGTTTTCTTTGCTGTGGGAATGAATTCCGTATCCCGAATCCAATAGGGACATACTGCCGTAACCTTTATTCCCGTGCCAAAAAGCTCAACTCTGAGAGCTCTGGTGTATCTGTAAAGAAAAGCCTTGGATGCCGCGTAGACGCTCAGGTACTGGAAAGGCTGGAATCCCGCTGTCGAGCAGATTTCCATGATCCGGCTGCCTTTTTTCATGTAGGGTATGGATATGGATGTCATACCCACAGCCGCACGGCAGTTTAAGTCTATCATTTTATCGTTGTCCGCTCTGGATACGGTTTTATAATTGCCGATTTTTGCAAAGCCTGCCGCGTTAATCAATATTGCTATCTCAGGCCGTTCACTCTCATAAAGCTCTTCTATGCGGTCAATTGACTCCGGACTTGTAAGATCCATGGGAATTGGACGTATAACAGTAGTTTTTATGCTATTTCTGAGCTCTTCCAAACGTTCTCTTCTTCTGGCAATAACCCATATTTCCTGTATATCGGGTTCAGTTTCCGCAATCTGGCGTACATATTCTCTGCCCAGACCGCTGGACGCTCCCGTTATGACTGCTATTTTCATAAAAACTCTCCTCTCATCCGATATTATTGCCTGAATCTATCAATATTAAGCGGCATATTCTATCAGCTATTTAGAATTTTACCATTTTTTCACTTAAAATTCCAGCTTTGAAGAATTTATCATAGTTCCGTCAATAAAATCACTCCATCTTGACAAAAAACTCTTTATAATGCTATATTTTATTATAGTAAATTGTTAAACTAAAGTATTTTAAAAGGAGTGTTATTATGAAAAAAGCATTAAGAACAATAATTGCGGCAGCCGTAATCGGCGCAATGGCTCTTGCTTTAGCAGGCTGCGGCGGAAGCGGCTCAGGTGACAGCGGAAGCGCATCAGGCAAATCAGCATCAGCAGGCGAAACAATCGATAACGGAGTTTTCTCCGCAGTTTGCCCTGACGGATACAGAAATATTACCCAGACAGATGTATTCGGAGAAAAGGACGCAGACGGAAATTTCCCTGTATCCCAGGAACTTATGGTGTTCTCTTACGGAGCTGAAAGTGATTACGATATTTTCTCAAAACCTTCCGTATCTATTTTCCTTCTTTCTTCCAGCATGACCGCAGAATCTTCAATGTCTTCATTTGATATTTTCTACGATTCATATGAAGAAACCACATTCAATGTAAACGGCGAAGATATTCCCGGCGCTAAAGTCGTTAACGACGACTATACATATGATATTGGATACGTTGAAAAAGACGGCAGAGTATTCCAGATTACGGTTGTTACATCCAATGAAGACGGCGATTCCGGCATCAGCATGGAAAGCCCTGACGTTCAGGCTGTATGCGACAGCATCACAATTACAGGTGAGCCTACAAAATAAGGTTTGCAAAAAGAAAATGAATAAATAGAATAAATATAATACAGGACGCTTAAGTTAATTCTTTTGCGTCCCTTTTTTATGAAAATTTCAAAAATAAAAAGAATCCTGCCGATTTTTAATTCAGCGGATTCCTTTAATATACTTTTATTGGTCCCAATTTGTTTTGCCTAATGCCGCATCAAATCATAAAACTTCTCTTATCACAATACTTTTTGTCCGTTAACGCGCAGAGAAAACTTTGCGTCAAACATTCTTGCAGCACGGGAACACATAGTCATGCGTCCGAGAAAAATCTCGAAATAATCATACATCGTAGAAATATTTTCATCAACGGACAAGTCAAGTATGATCCTTCTCTTTTCCATGTCATACTCCAGTTTTGTTTTTGTAACGGCATAATTCACACGGTCATGAATATCAAAAAGTATGGGATCCTTTGTCCGTACGCGATTCCTCCTCACATCCGTTTTATCCGCAATAATTACAGCGGCGGTAATGGGATCTGCCGCAACTCCTGTTGATTCATCATGATTGGCGATTGTAGAAACTACCTGTATACGGTCTTTTATGGACATATCTGTCTCTTTGAGTATTTCATTGGCCAGAATAGCCCCATATTCCGCATGATGGTTTCGGTTGATTGCATTTCCTATATCATGCATGAAACCGGCGATCTTAGCCAATTCCATTTCTCTTTCGCTGTATCCGAAAGTATGCAGAAGCTCCGCCGCTTTCTCCGCAACAAGCTTTGTATGGATTATGGAATGGTCTGTATATCCCAGCTCTTCCAGTATTTCTCCGCCTTTTTCATAATACTCCAGTATTTCCGGATTTTTTACTATGTCTTTATATTTCACCGTTTACATCCTTTCATATTCAATCAAAACACTGCTGTCAAAAATTCCGATGCAAAACCATTATGGTTATGAAATTACATAAATCAAAAACTTAATTTATGGTATCATATTCCGGCCTGTTTTTCAATATATGATACCTTTACAGCCTCCAAACTATAATTTGTCAAATCTTAAGCAGTCATCTTTCAGTGATTAATTTATGGTTTATAACTATCTTTAAAAATGTTTTTAAAAAAACAAAAACAGAGCATGAAAGACTGACTCGTCTTATCTATGCTCTGCTTTTTATGGAGATGAGGAGAATCGAACTCCTGTCCGAAAACCCATCCGCAAGATTTTCTCCCATCACAGTTGATTATTTAAAATTCCCTACGTTCACGCAAACCAACATGCTTGAATTTCAGTAGCTTCATGTTTCTTCCTGCATGGCAAAGCTTACACACAGGAGTTCCCCGCAAGGTCGATACCCGACTCTTCTGCTGCGGGAGACAGAAGGCGGATAAGCAGCTTTAAGCTTAAGCTGCTAAAGCGTAATTGTAATCTTTGTCGATTATTTTTAAAAAATGTTCCGGCTTTTTAATGCAGTTACCGGCCTGCAGATGGCTTATCTGTACTTCCGAATCCCCGTCGAAACCATTGCATCCCCGTAGTATCAAAGGGTAAGATTCCTTACCTTGAAATCCTTTGAAGCCTCGCGCATCTGGTCTTTTTTGGCGATGGACTGACGCTTGTCATAAAGCTTTTTGCCTTTAGCAAGGCCTATGTCTATTTTGACCAGACTTTTTGTAAAATACACCTTCAGCGGCACTATGGTATATCCTGCCGCGGTCACAGCTGAAGCAAGCTTCCTGATTTCCGACTTATGGAGCAAAAGTCTTCTTGTTCTGAGAGGATCTTTGTTAAAAATATTTCCCTGCTCATAAGGGCTTATATGCATATTATGGATAAGCGCTTCACCGTTTTCTATTTTTATAAAGCTTTCCTTGAGACTGCATTTGCCAAGCCTCATGGATTTGACCTCTGTACCTGTCAAAGCTATGCCTGCCTGATACACGTCTTCTATAAAATAGTCATGGTATGCTTTTTTGTTCTGAGCTATTAATTTAATACCTGCACTTTTCGCCATAATTTCACCTCTTTGCTCCATCAATCAATTGTAACACAAAATCCCCTGAAGTCAAATTACAAAATTATTACAAATTCTATCAGAAAACCTCTTAAATATACCACTATACATACGCCTATGCGTCTGCATTACTCTCATAAACCGTACACCCGAACGTATCCTTATCCAGGCCGGCATATTCCACGCATTTATTGATTATATCGGCAAGGAGTTTCCACTCCTCAGGCAAATAGCACCAACAGGTATATTCCTTATTTAAATCCGCTATTTTCACTATATAATCGTGGCCGTCAAAACCCCCGAAGCTGTCTCCTGGGAGACCGTCATGGCATAAAGTCCATAATAAAGCCGATGTTTCAGGTTCTATTGTGCGGGAACACACAGAAGTATCCTTAAGAGCCTCGCTTATGAAATCTTCTCTTGCAACAACATCATCCCAGACTGTATCTTCCGACAAATTCATTTTTTTCGCTATTGAAAACAGCTCCATCGCAGGCTTTCCTGCTCTCCAGTACAAAGTCCACGCATTGTCCTTTTCGTAAAAATCCAAATAAACATTGGGAAATCTTAACATTGTATCGATTATAATTGAAATCCGTTTTTTCCCGTCCTGTACGGGAATCTGAAATATATCCCTGTCATAACTGTCATACATGGGTCTTTACCGCCTTTCATGTCAAATCAAAACCTTTTCTTTATACGAATACTGCCATTTCAAACAGATTTCCGGAGTGCAAAAAAGGTATCCCCTTTAAGAATACCTTTTAAATTTCATGACTCTATATCAGGAATTATCGAAGAATCTGTTTTTATCGTTTTAAGAACAAAATGTGTCTTTGTAGACTGTACTCCCTGAAGAGATTTTATATTCCTATGTATTTTTTCAAGACTGTCAGAAGAATCCGTGTATATCTTGAGCATAAAATCAAACTCGCCCGTTAAATAGAAACAGGACTGGATATTAACATTATTCTTCACCATTTGCACAAAATCATCGTAATATTTAGGATGTTCAAGCGTAACCTCCATCAAAGCAATAAGCTCGTTGCCCAGTTTCTTCTGGTTTAAAGTTACTGTGTATTTTTCTATTGTCTTGTTGTTTTCCATCTTTTTTATACGCTCAATGACGGCTGATACAGACAAATTAACCCGTTTGCTTATATCAGAGGCTTTCATCCTTGCGTTTTCGTTTAAGCATGATAAGATAGCTAAATCGATGTCATCCATACACAATTCCTCCCTTGCAAAAACTTTTACTTGATATATTATAGCATATTTTTCCTTCAAATAAAAGAAAAAGGGCGCCGCCTTAAAAATTCTGGCAGTATGCACCCTTTTTTTAGCATTAATTTATGCGTATTTTATTAAATAATTACAACAATTCGGACGAACTTCTCCGAAAATTATTCTGTATTTATTTTTTTTTAGTATTTTTTTCTCCAATACGGATTATTCTTCAACAGGAGCGGTTGTTATGGCGAAATCAACCTTCTTTGTTTCCGTACTTGCCGCAACGCATTTTACCCAGACTTTATCGCCAAGTTTATAGGTTTTCTTATGCTTGTGTCCCGTTACGGTCATCGCCTTAACATCTGCGGCGTATCTGTCATCTTCAAATGAATCCAGTGAAACCATGCCTTCGACTGTGTTTTCAAGCTCAACAAAGAATCCGTTCTGGCTGACCCCTGAGATGATTCCGGGATATACCTCTCCGATTTTATCCTGCATGAATTCAGCTTTCTTCAGGTTATCCGTATCTCTTTCGGCTTCGTCCGCCATCTGTTCCTGAATGGATGAATGCTTTGCGATAAAAGGCAGCGCCTTGCGAAGATAAGTTTCTCTTTCGGGATCAAATCCGCCTGCGAGACGTTCTTTTATAAGCCTGTGTATCTGAAGATCTGGATA